>JBHCFR010000180.1:0-4392 GCA_041801945.1 Moraxella sp.
ACAAAATGATAAAAATTGGTATATAATAGGGAAAAATTATGCTATTTAAATTTAACAAGGGTATCGTTAGTCAAAAGTGTGTTTTTCATCGTGATGTGTGCGATGAGACAGCCAAAGCATGACAGACTGTGATAGGCTTAATCTTTGGTTTGTCATCAAAGGCTCTCATGCCATGAACGACAGGCACGCTCTAACCATGCTTTCTCTAACATACTTTAAAGTCTAAATATGTTTATCAATCAACTATTGATTGAATCATTAAATCAAACCCATTAAGATGACAGGTGATTTATGGCACACGCACACGATGCTTCCCAAAACAACCCAATCAAAGAAATCCTTCATGCACTGATTGGTGTGGCTTTACTTTTGGTCATTATTGGCGGCATTGCCGTTTTTGCATGGTTACGCCCAGCAGGCAATCATGAACCTGCGACCGTGTCAGCAACGCCTGCTGGCAAAGCACTAGATGAGCTCATGCAGCAAGAAGCCAACCCCACAGACGCCCAAAAAAACAGAAGCTGTGGCAACAGCCACGGCAGCCGATGCAACATCTGGAACAGCGGCGAGTGCTGCCTCGGAACAAGAGGCTGCTCAGCAAGTGGCTAAGTCTAATGGCGATGCTCAGACCCCTGTTCAAGACAAAGCTGCCGAAGATAAGGCGGTTGCCTCTGATGTTGCCACCTCTGATGCCCCTCATGACACCACCCCGAATGACAAAACTGCGGATAATACTGCCAATTAAGACTGATTCAAGGTTGCTTGATTAACCAAGTCCTAACCAATGCTTAGAGGTGCGTAGATTGGCTTAGAGGCGAAACACCCCCAAATCTCTGCAAGTGAAGATTTGGGGGTGTTTGTTAAGTGTGATAATAAATAGGATAAGCTGATGAGAAGCTACTTAATTTTACCGTCATTGTAACATGAGCACAGACACGAATATCACGATGATAGCAAAGAGGGTGGCTTAATCGGCGCATCAGCCAAGCTGTTGCCTTAATGGCTACCTTGAATTATAAAGCCACTCGGCACTCAAAGATTGGCATAGACTGACGGATGTCCTCTTGCTTATCTTTATCAAAATCAGCATAAATAATGCCAAATGCCCCTGCGTCCGTGGCGTTAGTGGCAGCGATGACTTGACCGTTTGCATCCACCATCATGCCATGCCCCCACGTCTGACGAGTGTGATCCTCCCCCTTGTGCACAAAATGATGTGTGCCACCTTGTGCTGACCCAACGATGAGGCATTGGCTATCTAGGGCTCGTGCGGTGAGCAAAGACTGCCAATGAGCCTTACCTGTGGTGTAAGTAAAGGCAGAAGGGGCGGTAATGATGTCTGCCCCTAAGTCTCTTAGTTTTTGAAATAAACTTGGGAATCTGATGTCAAAACAAACCGCCAAACCAATACGCACCGTCACCCCACCTAAGGCACATTCGGCAACCGTGGGCGTATTTCCTGCCTCAAAAGTGCGTCCTTCATCATAGCTGCCCACCCCATCTGCCACAGAGGCACGAAACAGATGAATTTTATCGTAGCGAGCCACAAGTGCTCCGTGGGAGTCAAATAATAAGCTGCTTTGGCGAAACCTAGCGTCTGTTGGTGTGCCATCGGGTCGGCGTGGACAAGGGAGCGTGCCTGCTAAAATGTGAACGTTTGATGTTTTGGCAAGATTGGCATAAAAGTCCTTGATTTCATCAAAACGTGGTGCCAGTGCTTTTTGGGAGCCCATGAGGCAGGCATTCTCTGGCAGTACCACTAGGTCTGCGTGATGGTCTTTGGCATGAGAAACGGCAGTTTGGATGATGGATAGGTTTTTATCTATGTCGTCTTGGGAGTTTAGCTGAATGTTTGCAATTTTTGGCATGGTGTCCGCCTAGGCAGAAGAATTCATTCAATTATAAGGCGATTTGAGTACTTAGGCAAGTTTTGGCACCAAAGCCACCGATAGGCAGTTGGTAGGCAAGGCAGCTATAAGAAACCAAAAAGAGCATCTACCGAGTCATTATGGAAGGGGGAGACTGAAAAGGGCAACAATATAAAAACACAAAGGATAAGATGATGAATAAGATGACGACATCGTGAAATCATGAAAATGTTGCTATATCGTAAATTTTACACCATTTGGTAAACTCTATGCAAAAATTATGCCACAATGTTGTAAAATAAGCCAAAAGCAGGATAAATTTGGTTGATTTATTTTACGAGGCTTTGAAATGGCTTTTAGGATAGTATCGCTCGCATGAGTCTTTCATTTGGTTTGGGTGTTGGTTTAAGCCAATCCCAAAAACTTACTCCACAAATGCAACAGGCAATTCGTCTGTTGGCTTTGTCGCATCTTGAACTTGAACAAGAAGTGCAGATGAAGCTAGATAGCAATCCTTTGCTTGAACGAGTAGATGAAGATGCCCAAGTGGATATCGAGCGTGATGAGCTAAGTTTGGAGGATTGGACGAATGATCATTGGCAGAATAAAAATGAAGGTCTAAGCGGTGATGGCTTTGAGGAGTCTGTTTTAGAGGACAGTTATGATAAGCTGACAGAATCAGGACTTGATGATGAGGCGATAGACAGTGATTGGGAGAGTGTCTATACCTCTGACTTTGAGTATGATGGCGACTTTGGCATGGCAAGTAGACAAGATGAGGAGCATGAATTTTTTGGGGCGACTCATACCACCATCCAAGAACATGTACGTTTTCAGATGAATTTTAAGCCCATGAATGCCAAAGAGAGGCTGATTTTAGATTATTTACTGGATGCCATGGATGAGATGGGTTACATTCGTCTTGGTGTGGATGAGTTGTATCAGAATCTATTGACACTCGCCAGCTTCTATCAGTGGGAAGAGACCATCAGTCCGCCCGAGATTGTGTCGGTACTACAAAGTATCCAAAACTGTGCACCAACAGGAGTGGGTGCTAGAAATTTGTCTGAATGTCTAAGATTACAATTAGATGAGCTTGTCAGAGAGTATCCAAACCTACCATTTGTGGATGAGGCATACATGGTGCTTGGGGCGTCCAATTATTTAGAAACCAACAACATCAAAGCCCTCATGCAGGCAACCGACCTAAGTTCGGCAGAGATAAAAAAGGCGATGGAAATCATCCGTACGCTAAATCCTGAACCTGCCTCAGAATTTTATAGAAATGAAGGTGAGGTCAATGAGAGCATTGACATTCCTGACATCTTAGTGATTGCTTTGGAGAGAGCAAAGGGTAAATACGCCAAAAAATCACTGGGTGATGTGGTGGATACCGATGCGTGGCGAGTGGTGTTAAACCAAGAAGTCATTCCCAATTTACAAATCAATCAAGAATACGCAAGCCTAATCAAAAAAGGCGATGAGAGCCAAGATAATCTCTACCTGAAAGATAAGCTAAACGATGCACGTTTGTTCATTCGCAGCATTGATGAACGCAATCAGAATTTATTAAAAGTGGCGAGCTGTATCGTTCGTCGGCAACAAGGATTCTTAGAACGTGGGGTTTCGGCGATGATTCCTCTCACCCTAAAAAATGTTGCCGATGAGATAGGACTGCATGAGTCCACGGTTTCACGATTAACCACCAACAAAACCATGCTAACCCCACAGGGGCTGTACCCCTTAAAATACTTCTTCTCTTCTAGTGTGGGCAGCGAGGAGGGCGAGGTGTCATCTACGGCCATTTCTGCCCAAATCCAAGCCATGATACAAGGCGAAGACCCCAAAAAGCCTTTGTCCGATGCTTATATCACAAGCGTGTTGGAGTCTCAGGGGGTCAGTATCTCACGGCGGACCGTCACCAAATATCGTGAAGCGATGGGTATTTTATCATCAACACTAAGAAGGCAGAAGTTCTAAAAGTCCCAGAGGGCATCATGAGGTCATGGTAGTGATGGCGATTGAAGCTCTTGGATTGCCCATAGAATGTGTTCATCTAACATGGCGTTCATGCCAAGCCGATCCGCCAAAGACGCTAAAATGAGCCTTCTTTCATCATCGTCGGTGGGATGGCAGTTACCAAGGGCAATGGCGGTATTTCTTAGTATGCCGATATAGCCAGTTCGTCTTAGGGCAGAGCCTTCGCTTTTGATTAAAAATTCATCTTCACTCCATGCCCATACCTGCCTTAGGGTGATGTTGTCCAAGCCATGACGTGGTGCGTAGTCAAGAGGGGAGGGCACTTTGGCAAATTTATTCCAAGGACAGATGAGCTGACAGTCATCACAACCAAAAATGCGATTACCGATGGCTTTGCGATACATGACATCAATAGCCCCTTTATGCTCAATGGTCAGATAAGCGATACAAGCTTTGGCATCTAGTGTGTTGGGGGCGATGATGGCGTGCGTGGGGCAAATGTCCATACATGCCGAGCATGAACCGCATAAATTTTTTACAGGAA
>JBHCFR010000181.1:0-4108 GCA_041801945.1 Moraxella sp.
AGGCAGCACTCTTTACTTTATCAGGACTGCTGCCGATGACGATGACGTTACCTCCTTCTTGGGCGTGCCATTTGGCGAGTGCCAGACCGATGCCACTGGTACCCCCAAAGATGATGACGGTGTCGGCTGTGTTCATAAACTCCCCCTTATGCTTATTCTTCACTTGTCAGTCCCACACGATAACCATGCTCAAACTGCTCGGCGATGATTTGTTTGAATTCATAAAAATTGGCATGACCTGCTTTGATGTAGCCCTGTCTGAGACTGGGCTTTTTTTCTATCATGGGGCGGATACGACGGTACTCTTTGGTGTAAAGATGTCGCACCTGCGAGCTGCATGCCATGTAGTCAAGCACGTTGTCAAGACGAGTGTTTGGTAGATAACCAAATACATGATGGATGGCAGGCGTGGCAAGCCATTCATCAAAGCGATTTTTTGGTTCGGCATAAACCACCTGTGCCAACTGACAGGCAAGCTCTATGGGGGATAAGTCCAAAACACCTCCCATCAAGATCTCATCTCTATGACGCAGAGGGGATAGATAATACATGTCTGTGATGGAGGCTCGCACCATGACAGACAAGGGAAGATGGCTCGGATGATAATCAGGGCAAATGATGGGTGAATGCTGTGCCATGATGTTGGTGGGCGATACATCAGCGATTACCGAGGTAAGCAGGTTGCTTGATGTCCATAGCGTACTTTGCCACCTGAGGTCGCCATCTGCGTGAGTCAATCTACTGGCAAGAATCAGTATGTCGGTCGCAAGGGCAGTAGGGATCTTTGGTTCATCTAAATATCGCCAATAGGACGGTTCTGCTTCATCATGAATACATCCGATGGCATAAGAGGAGAGACCATCAATGAGCTCATCTGTTAGATGGGTAGAAGTGGGCTTGTCAAATAACGCGTGCGTGAATTTAAAAAGATGAGAGTCTACCCATCGCCTTAGAGCAGGCAGAAGATACTGACCATAGCTACTAGGAGGTCTGTCTTGGATGGTGCTCATTAGGTCATGACAAGCACGACTACCCATGATGTCAAGAAGTGCCTGTTTGGTGGTCTGTCCATGAGACGCTAAGGTATTGAGCAGTAGCGAGGCTGCCATGGCACCGCCACAGGTGCCAATAACCAAATCGGGTCTTCTGTCCGTATCGCACAGTGCTTGATAAATACCCAAATAATACCCAAACCTAAGACCACCGCCCGCCATGAGTAAGGCTCGGCGATAGGGGGGCTCATGATGAGTGGCGAGGGTCATGAGGTTAGTGCGTTACTTTTATTGCCAAAGACACGCTAAATATGCCAAATTCATCAATACGCATGTCAATCTTCCTAAAACCCGCCCCAAGCACCAATTGATCCATCTCGGACTGTGAGCGACAACGCATGACCCAGTCTTTGCCTTGATGACTGTTTAGTGTCTTGCCAATGAATTCTTGTTCAGGGTGCCATGGCTGATTGGTATAAATCAAATAGCCACCTTCTGCCAGCTCGGTATGTATGCCCGCCAAAGCAGTCTGAACCAGTGTGTTGTCTGAAAACAGCTCAAAAATACCTGATGCTATCGCCACGTCAATGTCAGATGACTGATAACTGCTTGCTTCAAAGGCGTTCTTTTGGTGGACAACCACACGATGAGACAACTCTTGCTGACTGGCTTTGTCATTCATCACTGCCACATTATGCTCATCATAATCTCTAAGCTCGGCATGTAAGGTTGGATGTTTTGCTAATAATTCAAAAACATAATAGCCGTTACCACTGGCGATGTCCAGTAGCTTGATGGGTGATTTGGGCGGCTGTGGTGAATCTCGCCGATGGCAAGCTCTGCCAGCTCCAACAGATGCTCCTTACGAATACGAATGCCACGCCAGCCGATGTTATTTAGATAAAAACGATCAATGAATTTACCGATACCGAGCTTACCCTTGGGCTCGTTTTGATACACCTTATCCAAAGAGGTACCCGAATCAAACCCATGTGCCACGCCAGCCGACACGCCATCACTGATGTGACCAAAGCGTTCAATCATGAATTTGGTTGCAGCAAATTTAGGATTAAACCCCTTTGCCATCAGCCCATCCACCTTATCTTGACTAAAACTTTGGACATAAGTCTTGGGGTGATGTGCTGATGTCAAATCAACCACTTGTGATGACTCATCAAATAACGCTTGGGTGAATGCCAAACAATCAGCAAAGACCTCATCTTTATTGATTTCATGAAAGATGGCATGAAAACTTTTGGGGTAATACGCCCAGCGTTTTATAGGAGAGCGAATGCGATCATAAAAAGTCCGTACCGCCTCTTTGTCCACCACATAGTCTTGACCTGCACAGAGTACCATGGTGGGGATGGTTATGGCACCCGCGTCGTCTAACAGACGCATGCCTGTCTGTAAAGAGTCAATCAGTAAATCTCTTGAAATGCTAGATGAGATGAGTTTGTCCTGATGATACAGCTTCTGAGCTTCCTTATCATGGGTCAGTACTTGTGCTTTGACATAACTTGACACGCGTGACATCAGCCCAAGTTTTTTGGCGGCTTTTAGTGCAGGTAGGGCAAACGGCACATACAGACGAATGGCAAAGGCAGGCGTGCCCAGTATCATGCCACGAATATTAGGAGCGTAGTCATGGACATAAGCGGTGGCGATGAGTGCCCCAAGGCTGCTGGCGACAAGCACGATTTGCTCATCATCGCTTCCTGTTTGGCTTTTGACGACCTTTAAAAACTCATCCAAATCCCGCACCAGTTGCCCAAAATTCTCGGCATGATCCCTTTCCCCGCCCGAGCGTCCGTTGCCACGTGCATCCCATGCAAAAACCCAATAGTCTTGACGGACAAAAGCATTTGCCATGTCGGTCAATCTCTGTGAATGCTCATGTCCACGGTGCAGCATGACGATGATTTTTGGGCGGTCTGATGTGTTGGCATGCTCTGCTTTGCTCTTTTGCCAATGACGATAAAACATGGCAGTGCCGTCATAGCTGTTAAAAGTGCTTTGTGTCTCAACGACATCGGTTTGGCTAGGCGTCCGTGTGGTTTGTGCGTGATTCATGTGCTGCTCTTTATATAGATGAGGGTGGATAAATGGGGTTTTGGGACAAATGAGAGTTATCTTTGTGAGTGATTATGTATCGCCCACGATTGACGATGGTTTTGATGAGTAAGAGTTCCATTAGGATAAACAGAAGTCGCTCGCTCTTGGGTCTTTTATTCATCGCCATCAGAGAGCCTAACACCCCCAATACCAAGGCACGATCACTTTTGCCCATGGGTCCATGATTGGCACGTTCACCTGTCAGCAAAGCTGCTAAGATGGCTGTCAGCTCGGTGGTTAGGGATAGGGCGATTGTCAAGATAAGATAAGCCTGATGACTGGTGTGAGGTGACAGACTCATAAAAAGAGCCGTATCTGAGACGACATCGCCTGCTTCATTAAGATAAGCACCCAAAGTACTCTCTTGTCCATGCTCTTTTGCCATCATGCCATCAATGGCATTCATCGCCATACGCACAAACAGCCCCGCAGGCAGAAGATACCAGTACTTTTTTTGATGGCGGGCTTGATGAGAGATAAGATGGGCAATGATAAGACTGAGTATCACCGCCGATAGGGTGACTTGATTGGCGGTAAAGCCGTATTTGACTAGCCTGTCACTGATGGGGCGAAGCTGATTTTGAAAAGCACTCTTTAATTGATAAACGGACATGGCTTAAAACGATGTGATGATGATAAAGCAAATAACTGATTATTGCTTGGCATTGTGAATTATTCACGCCTTAAAATTGGGCTCTAAGCACCTGCTGTATTTTTCTTTAACAACGCCAAACAATAATAAGTTATTCTAACAAGATTTTAAAAGATTGTGAAAACTTATTTTCATTTAATTTTATTTAACATAATCCAAATTAAACCCATCAAAACATCAATCATAGATACATAACACACTTAAAACAAATAATTAAAAACAACTGCATGGTGATGGTCATGTTTGGGGCTGATTACAAATAGGTGAGAAATAGGCTGATTATTTGGTACTGATTGTGCTTATAGCAAAAATCATTCATTCAAAACTAAATGGAAAATTAACCCCCTTC
>JBHCFR010000182.1:0-9580 GCA_041801945.1 Moraxella sp.
ACACAAGTTGTTCTTAGTTATGTTGTTAAATAGTTGCTGATACATCATCTGTATCATCAATCAAGACCACCTATTTTATCACAGTATTTTGTGGTGTCAAGGGGGTTTTGGGAAATTTTTAAAAAAATCATGCAATGGTGGCGATGAAGAGACTTGAACTCTTGACCTTACGATTATGAGTCGTACGCTCTAACCAGCTGAGCTACATCGCCGTTACAGGGTGCGAATTATACAGATGATTTGATTCGCTGTCAACACTGATTTTATACTTTTTTAAAAGAAATGGCAAACCGATAAGCCGGATTCTGTCTTGGACAATCATTCATCTAGACGCATGATCGCTCATGCGTTCAAGCAACCTACCCGTATCCTAAGCGGGCAACTCATTGGATACCTATTTGGTCTTGCTACACGTGGAGTTTACCTTGCCATGAACTGTTGCCAGTCATGCGGTGGGCTCTTACCCCACCGTTTCACCCTTACCTACATCATGTAGGCGGTCTATTCTCTGTTGCACTGGTCGTAGGTTTTCGCCCCCTAGCTGTTAGCTAGCACGTCGCCCTATGTAGTCCGGACTTTCCTCCCTCTACCATAGGCAGACGGCGATTGTCTAGTTTACCAAAGACTATTATAACATATTTATCACGCATTAAATATCAATGTGCTATTTTTGTTAGAAATTTTTGGCAAATCAAATGGTCATGGACAAGATGTGGATGTTAGAAATGCCTTCTAGGTCAAATGAATTTCACCCATTCATCAAACCGCCACACCAAAAGAGCTCGCGAGCACACCCAAACCCCCAGCAAAGCCCTGACCTACGGCACGAAATTTCCATTCGCCATTATTTTTATAAAGCTCGCCGAAAATCATTGCTGTCTCTGTGGAACTGTCCTCTGATAAATCATAGCGTGCCACTTCGCTGCCACCTTGGGCATTAACGATGCGAATATAAGCATCACCCACTTGACCAAAATTCTGACTGCGAGCTTGTCCTTCATAGATGACTGCACAAAAAACCACCTTAGCCACATCACTTGGTATTTTGGTCAAGTCAACTTTAATCACCTCATCATCACCCAAGCCATCGCCTGTGCGGTTATCGCCAGTATGCTCAACCGAGCCATCTGTTGATCTTAGCTGATTAAAAAAGATAAAATCGCTGTCGCTACGTACCTTACCCGACTCAGCCACCAAAAAAGCCACCGCGTCCAAATCAAACGCTTGACCATCCGAGACGCGTGGATTCCAGCCTAGCCCGACAGCCATCTGTGCTAAACTGGGTGCTTCTTTGGATAGATTGACGTTGCCGCCTTTGGTTAAACTAATTGCCATAACTTGTCCTTAAAAATAAAAATAGATGATCGTGATACAACAGAGAAGCTCAAATTTACCAATCAAGTCTGTGGCGTGTCTTCATTTGGATTGGTCTCCGAGAGATTCTTTTTGCGATAATTAATGGAAGCGATGACTGACGCCACAATAAAGGCAACACCGATAAGCCCCGTAATCACTTCTGGTACATGGAACTTCATGGAAATCAGCATGATAAGTGCTAATGCTCCGATGGCATAATGTGCCCCATGCTCCAAATAAACAAACTCATCAAGCGTGCCTTTTTCTACCAAGAAAATCGTCATGGAACGCACGAACATCGCACCAATCGCCAGACCAATCATGATGATGACCACGTCATTGGTGATGGCAAATGCCCCAATCACACCATCAAAACTAAATGATGCATCAAGCACTTCTAAGTACAAAAATCCTGCAATGCCCCCTTTGGCAATCGCACCTGCTACTTCGTTGCCATCAGGCAGTCCATTATGATTCTCATCGCCCTCTAAAAGTGTAGATAAGACATTCACACCCATATAAATAAGTATGCCCCACACACCTGCCATCAGAACAACGGATTGATGTGCTTCATCTACCCAACTCAGAGAAATCATCAGAGTCACAATCGCCACAAACACACTCATGGCATCTACTTTGCCAAAACGAGCAAGCTTGCGTTCAAGCCAACCAAACCAATGAATGTCTTTATCATCAAAGACGAAATTTAAAAACACGAGCAGCAGGAACATGCCCCCAAAAGCGGCAATTTCGGCATGATGCGCCATCAGCTTTGCCGAATACTCTTTGGGGTCATTCAATGCCAAATCCACCACTTCTTTCATGCCCATGTCAGCGGTCACCGCCACAATGACGATTGGGAAAACCAAACGCATACCAAACACAGCAATCAGCATACCAACGGTCAAGAAGATGGTTTTCCAAAACTTATCCCAATGTTTTAGCACAGACGCATTGACCACCGCATTGTCAAAAGAGAGTGAAATCTCCATCAAGGCAAGGACGAACGTGATGAATAATGCCGACAGCATGGCAGCCACGCCGCCGTGCGTAAATCCCCAGTATGCCGCCCCAATCATACATACAATTGTAAAGACGATGTCAAAATAAAAATGTCTAAGATTTTTCATCATAGATGATAACTTCCAATCAATAAATAAAGACAACAAAAATCATTGTCTGTCAAAAGATGTCCCCATGATTTGCTGGTATTTTGCAAGCAACTCTTCTTTGGTTTCATCATAATTAGGATCTTTGGGAATGCAGTCCACAGGGCAGATATCCACGCATTGAGGGGTGTCATGATGCCCCACGCATTCGGTGCATAAGCTTGGGTTGATGACATAAATATCATCGCCTGCTGATATGGCTTCATTGGGGCAAACAGGCTCACACACGTCGCAATTAATACAGTCTTCGGTGATTTTTAGTGCCATAAAGATTGCCTAATAATCTTTGCCCCATGCCACAAGCATGATGCTGGTCTCTAAGTCCACATTTAATACGATATCGTTATGCCATGGAATGAGTCTTTCCTCATCATCCACGCTATCAGGGGTTGGCTTCACCGAGATGATCTCATGGGCGGATGTCTCAAACATCTCTTTAATCACCCCCAAATTCTCACCTTCCTCGTTGATCACCGTCAGCCCCACCAAATCCGACCAATAATACTCATCATCACTTAGGGTTGGCAAATTTGATTTATCCACCCACACACTCACGCCATTCATGGTTTCTGCCATGTTACGGTCAGGTATCTCTTTGAAACTTGCCACCAACCCAGCACCTTGCTGCCGCCAATCACTCACCGTCAAAGGCTTAAATCCTGATGCTGTTTTCATGTACCATCGGTCCATCTTAAAGATGTCCGCACGGTTATCCGTTAAACTAAATACCCACAGCCAACCTCGAATACCATAAGGTTTTTTAAGTGTGGCGATTTGGATAAGATTCTCAGGAATCAAAGAAGATGATGTGCTGGTCATGACGCTAGAATGGCTTAAAAAGAGTGTGGAATATGAAATGCTAATGTCTTTGAATGCTCATGGCGTAGGAATGGTGAGAGAATCCCTAAAATAAACAAAAATCGGCTTGCATGATTTTCTCATCCATACTGACATGGTAAGAGACACGCAAACCGACCAACTGACGTCAGTAATTAAGCTTTATTTTTGGTCTTAACCAATTGAGCGACGCGGTCAGAAGGCTGAGCTCCTTTACCAATCCACGCATCATAAGCATCTTGATCAATACGGAACGCTTCTTCTTGGCCACGAGCAAGTGGGTTGAAGAAACCGATTTTCTCAATATGACGACCATCACGTGATGCACGCTTATCAGCAACAACAACTTGATAAAATGGACGCTTTTTTGAGCCGCCACGAGCTAGACGAATAACAACCATGATAATTCTCTCTTCTATATCATTGAACAATAAAATATGTGCAAGAAAAAACTGGTCGCCAAAAATGTGAGGATGAGCCGATGGCAAAACCAGATTTATAAAAAGACATTAATTATACCAATTTTTATGGCTCTTTTAAAGTAATTTTTTAAAAATTTCCAAAACTCATCTTGCTCTTTATGTTAGAATGTTTTTAATACACTCATGGTTCAAGCCCGTTGTCATCATCCACCCTCTTCTCTCATGAAAAAAAATCGCAAATACTGGCAGCTAAAAATCAGACATGTCCTAAATTCCAATACATGGCAAACCGTGAGCATGGTCATTTTTATTGTCTTTGCCAGCACCGCTTTGTCTATTTGGCTGATTTGGCGAAGTTTATATCTGCCTGAGATTAAAAATCATGCCAGTTATTTGGTGAGCGAACTCAATCTCATCGATCATGCCAACCAATCCTTTGCCAACAATCCTGCCGTATTAAGCTGGATTGTGGACAACAGTCACATACAACTCATTGACGACCCAAAGGATTTCCCCGTGGTCAATGATAAAATCGTTGCTGATTTTTTTACGGACATTTTCGCCAAGGAAGTCAGTCAAGAGCTTGGGCGAGATGTTAAAGTTTATTTTAAATTTAAACCCACCCCGCAATTATGGGTTTGGGACAGTAAATACCCCGACAGATGGTTACGCGAGCCTGTCATTCACTATTCACAATACAGTGTTGGGCTGCTGATAGGGTTTGTGTTTGGTTTGCCCATCTTAACCCTCTTGGTCAGTCTTATTTTGGTACGCCGCCTTAATCGCCCTCTAAAAAAACTAGAAAGCACCGCCAACGACTATATTCATCTAGGGCACGCCACCACCTTACCTGAGGTCGGATCTAATGAGATTCGTAAAGTCAATACCGCCTTTAATCGCCTTTTTAATACACTTCATCAAGCCCAAAAAGAACGCACCATCATGCTTGCTGGCATTAGTCATGATTTACGAACGCCTCTCACTCGCATGCGACTGACCGCTGAAATGCTTCCTGATGAATTTTTTAGGGAGGGCTTGGTCTATGACATTGAGGACATGGATGCCATCTTAGAGCAGTTCATGTCTTTCATGAAAGATGGTTCGGATGAGGCCGTGCGTGCCACTAACTTAGAGATGATTTTTCATGAGATTAGCGTGCAGTTTAACGAGGTTAATTTCATCTATGACAACCGTGTCGCAGAGGAGGTCATGGTGCGACCTTTATCCGTAAAGCGTTTGATTGTGAATCTGGTCAATAATGCGATACGTTATGGTCGTGAACCGATTTACTTAGGAGCCGTCATTACCACACGACCCCAAGATGACATTGACTTGACGGCTCACACCGCCCCATCTGTCAGACGAATACTGACCATCAGTGTGCGTGATGAGGGCGAAGGCGTTGCAGAGAGTGAACTTGACCGCATCATGCAGCCCTTTGAACGCGGTGAGACAGCTCGCACCACCCAAGGCAGCGGGCTTGGTCTTGCCATTGTCAATCGTATCGCCCATCTGCACCAAGGAGAGGTCATCGCTCAGAACCATGACCATGGCGGTTTAGAGGTTTTAGTACATCTTCCCTTGATGGAGGATGCACCATCTCCTAGGGGTGATGACAATTAAATTACCAGACCGATAAATACCCACCCAATGAATGAGCGTATTTATTTTCTGCCAATCTCAGGGGGCAGCTGATTGGTGTTATTGGTAAAATCCACTGGTGCAGTTAGGGCAGCTTTGGCTTGCTCTACATTTTTATCCGTGCTAGGCACAAGCAAAAGATAGCCCAATAAGGCAGCGTTGGCAAGCACCAATAAACCAAAAATATAAGGCATGTCAGCTCCTAGGTGACGCATGGTTACCCTGTCAGATAACCCTCAAAATAAGATAAATCCTACATTAAAAAAATGTGATGACTCTAAATGGATGTGCTGGCAAATGATGGCTTGTAAGATTTTTGACTTTTAACATACAAAGGCTAAATGGATATTTTCTATTTTGCAGCACATGTCATGATCATCAGATAAGCATGAGATTTTATTTCATAAAAGCTCATGCACTTTTAAAACGAATTCATTTTAACACAATCTTATCAAAATATCCTACCAATCATCGTCCATCAGCACCGATCATCACTTTTGTTAAATGAATCTTCATCGTCTTGACCAGACTGACCAATGACTTTTTTCTCACTTTTAGCACCCGTCAATTCATCAGCGGTAATCACCACGCCCACTTGCTTGACCGGCCATTCCATGGTAAATCTCGCACCATGTAAAGTTGGGCTTTCATCCACCTTCATGTTACCGCTAAACCAAAACGCAATACGTGAAACAATGGATAATCCCAATCCATAACCTCCTGACGCACGAGTACGACTGTCATCCAAACGTGCAAAAGGAATGAAAACTTTCTCCCGATCAGACTCTGGAATGCCCTGCCCGTCATCTTCTACGGTCACGAAGGCGGTATTCTTTTTAATGCCTGCACTAATGACGATGGTACTCTTGGCATAACGCAGTGCATTGCCCGCTAAATTTTGTACCACACGGTGCAAATACCTTCTGTCCGCCATGACGGTCGTTTTTTGAGAGGGTGGTCTGATTTCTACGTTGATGGGCTTACCCAAAGCATTGGTTTCTCGTTGGATTTGCTCTAACAGGGCTTTTAGGCTGACCATCTCCCAATCCATTTTGGGCGCCCCTTCTTCTAGCTTGGCATAAGTTAAAATTTCATCAATCAATTCATTGAGCGAGGCGATGTCTTCATCAATGTATTGTTTTTCAACTTGTCTAGAATCATAATCGTCATCATCGGCAAGCATGTCCACGGCAAAGCGAATACGTGCCACAGGCGTTCTTAGCTCATGAGAAACTGCTCGGGTTAATTCTCGCTGAGATTCAATCAGTCTCTTGATGTGCTGCGTCATGGCGTTAAAGGTGGATGATAGGCGAGAAATATCATCATAACCTGCTACCTGCACCATCGTATCTAGCTTCCCCTCAGCCACTTTATTTAACCCCATTTGCAGCAATTGCAGTCTTCTCTCCAAAGGGAAAATCAGTGCGTACACCCCAAAGCTCACCAAAAGCAGGCAAATCAAGACAATACTAATGATGATATCAAGTGAAAAGACATTAAATAATGGAATATTGACCACCACCACTTCATTAGGAATGTTGGATGCAATCATGACCGACAAGTGTGTATTTTGATTCTCGTTATCAAAAACAAGCACCGCTTTCCCTGAGTTTAATTTCTCAAACTGTTCTCTATCAAGCTCTAAACTCGCTAACGAGGTTAGCGTGATGGGATAGCCAAACATTTGGCTTAGATGTGACAAACGCTCCTGTTTTTGCGTCAAAGAGGGATAACTTTGTAAATCATCAAGCAAAAAAACCATCGCCGCATGAATTTGACGTTCGCTAATCCGATCAATCTCAGCGGATAAGACATTTTCGCCCTCATCTACAGCATGATAAATCGTTACATGGCGAGTCATGTCATCATGGCGAACCACCGATTTATTCTCGGTCAATCGTTTTAACTCACGACCTTTAAACGCCAACTCATGAATGGGTGTGACACGAATTTCTGACCCCACTGCTTGACTGGTCGCAAGCAGCCATTTGTCTTTTTGCGATGGCGACTGTCTGCCATAAGAATCCGCCCCCAAGGCAAATGCTGCCGTTGCCACTGACTCGCGGTAGGATTGTAATCGCTGCTGGGTGATCGCCTGCATGAGAAAATAGCCAAAGAAAGCCACCAAAAAACATACCAACAACAGCCCAGCATAAATCCGAAAAAAGATACTACGCTCAATAATTGATGAAATTGCCATACCATTGACTTAATTATGATTAAAAAAACAAAAAGCCAGCAACGTCGCTGACTTTTATTGTAGCATAGCTTAGAATCTGCTTGATGCCAAGATTACAATTAGTTGCCTTCTTTAACAAAGAGATAACCTTTACTGCGGACGGTTTTGATTCGTTTTGGATTTTCAGGATCATCGCCAATTTTTGGGCGAATACGGGAAATACGAACATCAATAGAGCGATCTTGACCGTCGTACTCTATGCCACGTAAACGCTCAAAAATATCCTCGCGCGATAAGATTTTTCCTGCGTTAGAGGCAAGCAGCCAAAGCAAATCATACTCAGCACTGGTAAAGTCAACCAATTCATCATTTAAAGTGACAGAACGACCGCCATTATCAATCACCAAATCGCCAAACTCCAAACGTTGTGGTGTATCATCTGTCGGTGCCGTATCTGAACGGCGTAATAACGCACGGATACGAGCAAGCAACACTCGTGGCTGAGCAGGCTTTGCCACGTAATCATCAGCACCCATCTCCAATCCCAACACCTGATCCATGTCTTCGGTACGTGCTGTTAGCATCAAAATAGGCTGAGTATAATGCGGTCTTACCTCACGGCATACAGTCAGACCATCACTACCTGGCAGCATGACATCAAGCACCACCAAATCAGGTTGTTCGCTAATGATGCGGCGAATCGCACGTGTGCCATCGGTTTCAATCGCCACATCCAGACCGTTACGTCTAAGATAGTCTTGTGTCAGCATGGCAAGACGCTCATCATCCTCAACAATCAGAATTCGAGGAATGTCTTCTTTTTCTGGGACTGTCGTTGTCATAAATTATCCTTGAATATATCAAAAGATACATTAAAATCAAGTCTTTCTATCAAACCACTAAACAAGCATTACAAATATAACCATGCTCTTTTTAGTCCAATGTTAACACTAAGCACGATTTTTATATTTTTGAATGGTTTGTAGCTGTGCAAGCGATTCGGCAAGTGCATTTAGGGCTGTGGTTGTATCAATATTGGCACTTTGATTAGCAAGTGCCTGCTCAGCATTGCGTCTGGCTTCTGCGATTTTTGCCTCATCTAAATTACTGGCACGTTCGGCAGAATCTGCAAGCACGGTCACTATCTTGGGCTGCACTTCAAGTACGCCACCTTGCACATAGATAACCTCATCAATGCCATTGGGCGATTTTAGATATAACGGACCTGGTTTTAATAAAGTGATGATTGGTGTATGTCCTGCCAAAATACCCAATTCGCCATCAATGCCTGAAGCCACAAGCACACTGATGTCGCCGGAGTAAAGCTCCTCTCTGGCACTGACCACTCGGCATGTAAATGTTGCCATGATGACTCCCGTCTTAATTTCCTATAATCCTGTCATTTGACATAAGTCAGTTAAGATTGGGCATGCCAATCTTAACATAACCACTAAGCAGCTTTTAATTTATCAGCCTTAGCAATGACCTCATCAATGCCACCTACCATATAAAAAGCTTGCTCTGGTAAATGGTCATATTCGCCGCTAATGATAGACTTAAAGCCAGCAATGGTATCACGAAGGGCAACATATTTACCGGGTGCACCTGTAAATACTTCCGCCACATGGAAAGGCTGTGATAAGAAACGCTGAATCTTACGCGCACGGTAAACAACCAGCTTGTCTTCTTCTGAGAGTTCATCCATGCCCAAAATCGCAATGATGTCTTTTAGCTCTTTGTAGCGTTGCAACACTTCTTGTACGCCACGAGCAACATTATAATGCTCCTCACCAATGACTTGCGGATCAAGCTGGCGAGAAGTTGAGTCCAGTGGATCCACCGCAGGGTAAATACCTTGTGAGGCAATGTCACGGCTCAACACCACTGTTGCATCTAAGTGAGCAAAAGTTGTCGCAGGTGAAGGGTCTGTTAAGTCGTCAGCAGGAACATAGACAGCTTGTACAGAGGTAATAGAT
>JBHCFR010000183.1:0-18358 GCA_041801945.1 Moraxella sp.
GAGTGACCGCCCTCATTATGGCAGGCAGACGCATGAGGGGCAGGGCTTTGACAGATCTGAGCAATACAGCACAGAACGCAAGCAGTATGGGGCAAGCCGTCAGATAAGACGTGAGGATGAGCGTTTTTCTAGACCCCACCAAGAGCGTCAAGCGGCTTTTGGCAGAGAAGGCAGAGAGGACAGACGTGAGGGTCGCCAAGATCGCCCACGCCAAGAAGGGTATCCGTCTAGATACACAAAGAGCCATCAAGACAAGTCCAAAGCCTTTGGGCGTGATGACCATCAAGGTCGTGACAGCAGAGGCGAGCGTACGTGGCGTCAAGATGGTTTTAAAGAGGCTGGCAGATTTGGCAGGGCAAATGACAATACCAAAAAACCTTATAAAAAGCGAGTGACAGAAGAGGTCTTTTTTGCCAAACGTCAAGAGAAAAAAGGCAAACGCAGATTTGGCGAGATGTAAATCAGAAAAACCCATTCACATGAATGGGTTTTTTTGTAGAGGGGCTAAAACATCGCCAGAGAGCCCAATGAGAGCCCAATTAAAATCTCACTGAGGCATTCTCGCCTAGGCTGTCGGCAACCTTGCCACCTGTCACCGCAGCGGCGGTCATCTTGAACATATTGACAACGCTGTTACCACTTAGCCAATATTCTGCACCATTTGGCACGACCTTGATGAGCTGAACGTCGGCATCTTCTTTGCCGTTTTTGAAGAATGCGTTATACATGGGCTGCCACAGCTCACCAAGCTTGGCAGGGTCGGTGACGAGCTGTGCCTCGCCATTGATGGACAGATAGTCTTTGTCATTGGCAACATAGGCTAAATTCACCTGAGAATTGGCTTTAATGTCTGAGACAGTCTCGGTGCTGGCGTCGGCGATGAACCAAATCTCCTTATTGTCAAGGTTAAAATCGCTGGTCGTCATCGGGCAGGCGTGTAGATGTCCGTCGGCAGTGACGGTGGTCATCATGGTAAATTTGATGTCTTTGACCAAATCGTGAATGGCTTGAATGTGAGTGTTGGTATCGCTCATTGTCTTGTCCTCATTTTGGTGGGTAAATCTTGGGTGGATGGTTAAGTTTAGGGTGGATACTGACAATCCATCTCATTAACTACTCATTAACTAATTAAAAATTGAGCTGAAAATTGAGGGTTGCCAATCTAACTTAATTCAGCTTAACTTAAAAACTTAACCTCATCGTAAATTGTCTGGTTTTAACTTTATCAAATTCCAAGTGGTTTACCAAGTAAATTTATGTACTGCTTTGTGTGTTCATGTAAGTTTTGCGTGGTTTGTGTGATGAAAAACCCCAACCTTTTGGGGTCGGGGCGGTAAAAAGCGTCATAAGCTCGGCTGTTTATTTGACCTCAATCTGACGGCGAAACTTCTGCCCTGCCTTAAAAGTGACCACACGGCGGGCTTTAACAGGAATGACCTCACCTGTTTTGGGGTTACGCCCAGGGCGAGATTTTTTGTCTTTGAGCTCAAAGTTGCCAAAGCCTGAGAGTTTGACCTCTTTGCCGTCCGCTAGGCTTTGACTGATTTCGCCAAAAAAGGCATCCACCAATTTACGAGCATCTTGACGGGTCATACGCAGACGAAAGGTTAGATGATCCACCATGTCTGCTTTGGTTAATGTCGTCATGTCTATGTCCTTTTAATCCAAGATTAAGAAATGATATTCAGCTGTCACGAAGCTCGGCTTCATGCGTCTTGCCCAATGCGGTGATGACTCTGTCCATGAGCGACTTGATTTCATCGTCAGATAGAGTACGCTCGCTGTCTTGTAAGGTCATGGTAAAGGCAAATGATTTTTTGCCGTCGGGCAGCTTATCACCTTGATAAACGTCAAATAACGTCACGTCGGTTAAGTGCTTGCCAGCACACGCACGCACGACATCAGCGACCTCTTGCCACGCAAGATTCTCATCCACAAAAAATGCCAAATCACGGCGAACGCTTGGGAACTTGCTCGGCAAGGTGATGGTGGGTAGGGTGCGGTGCAGCTTGATGAGTTTGTCAAGCTCAAATTGAGCCACCCACACGCAGGGCAAATCAAGCGCATGGCTGATGCTGGGGTGTAGCTGCCCAAAATAACCGATTCTCTCGCCATGGACTGACACATAGGCACTTTGTCCTGTGTGCAAAAACGCCAAATCCGCACGCTCATAATGAGGCAAAGCGTGTGTGGGCAGCAGGCTCTCTATGTCCGCCTTTAAGTCAAAAAAGTCCATCAATCGCGTGCCGTGTATGCTATCGGTGATGTGACCGGTGGCGATGATGGCAAGGCTTGGGGTTTGGCTAAGATGGGCGACATCTTTGCCAACAAATGACAGCCCTACTTCAAAGAGTCTGACATCAGATTGTTGGCGGTTTAGGTTGTGGCTGACGATGGGTAATAGACTAGGCAGCAGCGTACGTCTCATCACAGCCAGCTCTGATGAGATGGGATTGGCAAGAGCCAATACCTCGCCGAGTTTGTCATCGTGTAAGAGCTGCTCCATTTTGTCATCACAAAAACTAAAACTCACCGCCTCAAAATAACCCTGCCCAACCAGTGCCAATTTTAAGGAATGCGTCAAATCTGCGGTATCATCATAACTCATGTCCACCATGAAATGAGGCAGGCGTGGGGCGATGTTGTCATAACCATAGACGCGTGCTATCTCCTCGATGATGTCTTCGGCGATGTTGATGTCAAAGCGGTGGCTTGGAGGCTCACAGCGAAACACTGTCCCATCAAATGTGGTGGCGATTTCTAAGCGGTTTAGCAAATCGGTCATGACATCAGCAGGTAGGCTGATGCCAAGCAGTTTTTCTACTTGGGCAAAGGGCACTTCAATGCTGCTGCGTATCGGCAACTCTGATGGGGTTTGGCAAGTGGTGATTTGTCCTACCTGTGCCTTGGCAACCGTGGCGATTAAGGTGGTGGCTCGGTCAAGAGCAAGGGGCGGTAGCTCAAAATCCACCCCACGCTCAAATCGGGCACTGGCATCAGTATGCAGCCCAAAACGTCTGGCACGAGAGGCGATGGCAAGAGGGTTAAAGAAGGCACTCTCTAACACGATGTTTTTGGTGTCATCACAGACGGCGGATCGTAATCCGCCCATGATGCCCGCCAGTGCCAAAGCCCCTACCTCGTCAGCGATGACGAGCTCATCACCAGTTAAGGTGATGGTTTGTTCGTTGAGTAGAGTGAGTGTCTCACCAGCGTGAGCCAGACGAACGCAGATACCTCCCACGATTTTATCGGCATCAAAGGCGTGCAAGGGCTGACCAAGCTCTAACAAGACGAAATTGGTCACATCCACCAAGAAGTTGTGCGTACGTAGTCCGCTTGCCATGAGGGTATCTTTCATCCACTTGGGTGTCTTGATGGTGCGGTCAATGTTGCCTAAGTACTGGGCAAGATAGCGAGGGCAGGCATTCGGTGCATCCACTTTTACCGAGATGGCGGTGTCCAGCGTGGGGACGGTGGCGTGAAACTGTGGGCGATTTAATGGCAGGCGATTTGCCACGCTTATCTCACGAGCCAGACCTAGGACGCTCAGACAGTCGCCACGGTTGGGGGTGATTGCCACGTCAAAAATTTGACCATCAAGCCCCAGATAATCACGTAGATTCATGCCAATGGGAGCATCATCAGGAAGCTCCAACAGTCCATCTATCTCATCAATGAGACCCAGCTCGGAGGCACTGCACAGCATGCCTTGGCTCTCCACGCCACGCAGTTTGCCTTTTTTGATTTTAAAGGGTTTGTCGCCATCAATCGGCGGTAGATCAGCACCCACCGTTGCCACAGCGACGTTTAGTCCTGCTCGCACGTTGGGGGCACCGCAGACGATTTGTAGGGGTGCCTCTGTGCCGATACTCACAGTCGTGACGCTCAATTTGTCGGCATCTGGATGTTTGTTGCAGGTCAAGACTTGTCCCACCACCACGCCACCAAATGCAGGGGAAATGGGCTCTATGTCATCTATTTCTAGTCCTAGCATGGTGAGTTGTTCACCCAGTTCGCTTGAATTGTTGGCAGGATTGACCCACTGTCTAAGCCAGTTTTCGCTAATTTTCATGACTTTCTCTAAAAATTGTAACTTTAATTTTCACTTGTCAAGGGCAATGCCCATGTTGTGCTTGGAAAAACCCATCATCATATCAGGGTCGCCCTAGGCAAACTGCTTTAAAAATCTCACGTCATTTTGGAAAAATACCCTAAGATCATCAATGCCATAATACAGCATGGCAAAACGCTCAATGCCCATGCCAAAAGCAAAGCCTGTATACACTTTGGGGTCAATACCACAGTTTTGCAGCACCTGTGGATGCACCATGCCACAGCCCATCACTTCTAGCCATTTGCCACTGTCAGATAAGATGTCCACTTCGGCAGATGGCTCGGTAAAGGGGAAAAAGCTTGGGCGAAAACGCACGGTCATCTGTCTGCCAAAAAACGCATTCAAAAACTCATGAATTACCCCTTTTAATTCAGCAAAATTGGAGGACTTAGAAATCATCAGCCCTTCCATTTGATGAAACATGGGTGAGTGCGTCTGGTCACTGTCGTTGCGATAGACACGCCCAGGGCAGATGATGCGTAAGGGAGGACTGCCGCTCTGCATGGTTCGGATTTGTACACTGCTGGTGTGTGTGCGTAACAGATAGTGGGCATCAAAGTAGAACGTATCATGCATGGCACGAGCGGGGTGATGTTTGGCGATGTTTAGCGCTTCAAAATTATAATAATCGCTCTCAACCTCAGGACCCATCGCCACACCAAACCCTGCCTGCACAAAAAACCGCTTCATGCGTTCTGTGGTGTGCGTAATCGGATGCAATCCTCCGATGGTCTGTTGGCGTGATGGCAGGGTGATGTCTATCTGCTCTGCCATGAGTTTGGCATCCAAGGCGTTTTTTGCCAAGATGGCACCGTGCTCATCAAAGGCTGTGCCAATACGAGTACGCAGCTCATGCAGATAGGCACCATACATTTTCTTGCCATCAGCATCTAATCCTCCTAGCTGCTTGGACAAAGCGGTTATGGGCGACTTTTTGCCTTGGAGCAGTCCACGAAGTTCGGACAGGGCTTTTTCGCTGTCAGCACGGTGGATTAGGGCGACCACCTCATCACCAAACTGCATAAAATCGGCATGGGATAAGGAGGCTAATTCATCAGAGAGGGGAGGCAGTAGAGGTAGGGTCATGTTACTCATGGTGGTGATAAAATCATAAAAATAAACCATTTTAAATAATTGAGCAAGTTTTATCAATGTTTTCAAAGACTTTTGTAAAAATTTTTTGTAAACGACCCTGTTGCAACCCAAGTCTGCGTCTTGGTTGGTGGCGTGTTTGCTGCTTATCCATATAAAGCGGCTAAGGTTGGCGGCAGTCAAAAAAAGGCAGGAGGCAGATGGCGTGTCAATGCCTGATGGATACTAGATGAATACCAAATGAATGCCAGATGCTTACTAAGAGGATCAATTATTTGTTACAAGTTCTTATTTGCATTGATTTATTATAAAAAATTGATTATCATATATGCGTTCAAAAATCCATCTTTTAACATCTATGTTTGGTGCCCCACTTCTTGTGCTGACATGCCCAGTCTGTTGTTTGGCTGATGATGAGGGGATAAGCCAAGAGAGGGAGGATAACAGGTTTGAGGGTTTGTTTGTCATGAAGGGTCACAACCCCATCAACACCATTAACCTTGTACCATTCAATGAATCCATCAAACGGATACCACCAAAAACGCATCACTAAATGATCACTAAGGAACCTCTATGTTTTCTAAAAAACTCTTGGCATTGTCCATCATCGGCACACTGGGGCTAACAGCTTGCAATCAAGACAAACCAGCTGATAAGCCAGCCGAGCAACCAGTGAGCACCACCAGCGAGCAAAAGACCAAGCCTGCCAGCACCACAGGCGAGCTGACCATCAAGACTGCCACAGGCGACCAAGTCATCAGTGCCAACCCAAATCCCATCGCCGTCTATGACATGACAGCACTACAAAATCTCAAAGCACTGGGCGTGGCGGTGCAAGGCATGCCCTCGGCTGAGATGACCGCCGAACGCATTGCCACTTTAAACCTAAAAGCAGAGGGCACACCAGAGGGCAAGCCTGTGGGTACGCTTTTTGAACCAAACTTAGAGGCACTGCATGCCCTAAAACCGCAAGCGATATTCGTCGGCTCTCGCATGGCAGAAAAATCAGAAGAGCTTGCCAAGATTGCCCCAACCTATAATCTGACCATTGACACCCAAGATGTCTATGCTGCAAGCAAACAACAAATCAGCGATTTTGGCAAAATATTTGGCAAAACCAGTGAGGCGGACAAGCTCATCACAGAGATTGACCAAGCCATCGCAGATGCCAAAAAAGCCACAGAAGGCAAGGGTAATGGACTGGCGATTTTAATCAATGGCAACAAGATGAGTGCCTATGGCAAAAACTCACGTTATGGTTACTTGCACACTGCCTTTGGTATCCCGATGGCGGATGAGAACATCCAAGAAGCTCGCCACGGTCAGCCGATCAGCTTTGAATATCTACAAAAAGTGGACCCTGACTGGCTGTTTGTGTTGGACCGCACCTCTGCGATTGGCGAGGAGGGTGTGTCTGCCCAAGAAGTGCTCAATAACCCGCTCATGCAGGGCACCAAAGCATTCAAGAACCAACAAATCGTCTATGTCAGCCCAGATTCTTATTTGGCGTTCGGTGGTTATTATCAATGGATGAAAGACAGCAAAATCATCATAGATGCGTTCAATGCCAAAAAATAAGCGTCATACCCACGAAACTAACCCCTTATTGGGTCTAAAACAAAAGGCGAGATACTCGCCTTTTGTGAGGTTTTTGGGGCATGACCCATCAATTTTGGGGTAGCCAGTGATGGATGGTTTTATCCAAATTGCCAGAGAGCTTTTCTAGGCGTAGAAATTGATCCACATAAGCCTTAAAACGAAAATCATGATTGGCAATCATCCAGCCGTTCAGCTCAGGTTTTAGGGGCTTATCAGGATTGACGGAGCACAGTACGCCTTTGTACTCTTGGCTTTTGATGATGCCCTCAGCTGCTTCATGGACGAAGACGTCGGCATTGCCGTTTGCCACTTCATCAAAGATGGTGAGGTTGTCTGGATGCATGGTGAGTTTGGCACGACTAAGCACGGTTCTGGCGTAATTCTCATTGCTGCCACCGGGGTTTGAGATGATGCGTACATAGGGCTGATTAATTTGCTCAACCGTTTGGTATTTTTGGACGTCGCTGCATCGCACTAAGGGTGTCTTGCCATTGGTAAAGTAAGGATCGCTAAACAGCACTTGCTGCTGACGTGCTAAGGTGATGGAGATGCCCCCAACGGCGATGTCGCATTTGCCAGATTTAAAATCTGCCATCAGTGTTGGCCAGCTGGTTTTCACCATGGTGACATCAGCATTAAGGCTCTTGGCAAGCCCATTGATCAAATCATTATCCAAACCCTCAAAGCGGCCATTATTATCAAAGCTAAATGGCTTATAATCGCCCGGTGAGCAGACACGTAGCTGTTTGGTGGCAAGCACGGACGACAAAGTATCAGGTGCAGCATGACTGGTGGTGCTGACCATCATGAGCGTGGCGCACAGCAAAGAGCAGCTTAATTTTTTCATGAAAATTCCTTGATGGTTGGTGGACTGATTGATAAAGACAAATGTAGAATTTGGAAGACTTTGTCATAAAGACTTTCGAATGCCATGAAATGCTTAGCCAAATTTTACAAAGCTAAGATAGCATATTGTCATTTGCTTGAAAAGTCATGATGCCTAAGATTTTCATCCTTTATAAATTTGCCAGTAACATTCATGACGCAAACCATGATTTATGTGCAGTGTCGTGATGGTGCTCTACCCATTTGCAGGAAATCTATGACCACAGTAGCCCTATCCCCTCCTTGGTTTTCGCCAAGACTTATCAATCTTAGTGCACTCGTACTCCTTGTTTTTTTGATGGTTGTTAGCATTTCGGTGGGGGTGGCGGATTTTTCGTGGTACAAGCTCTTTGATGTGACGGATAACAGCTGGCGGCTGTTGTTGGTCAGTCGTCTGCCCCGTACGCTTGCCTTGATTTTGACAGGGGCGAGCATGGCGATTGCTGGCATGATGATACAGATGGTGCTAAAAAACCGCTTTGTAGAGCCATCCATGGTGGGGGCGACACAGTCGGCGGTTTTGGGTGTTTTGCTCACCAGTCTTTATTTGCCGAGCTTATCTTTGCTTGGTAAAATGAGCGTGGCAAGCGTCATGGCATTCGTGGGCATGATGATTTTTGTGCAGCTGATCAAGCGTCTGCCGGCGACAGATTTTCTCCTCATTCCACTGGTGGGCATCGTCTTTGGAGGGATTATTGATTCATTGACGCTGTTTTTGGCGTATCAGACGGAAATGGTGCAGATGCTCTCGGTGTGGCGATTTGGTGATTTTTCAAGTGTTTTGGCGGGTCGCTATGAGACGCTGTGGCTCGTCGGGGTGTTGTCTGCCATCGCCTATGTTATGGCGGACAGGCTGACCATTGTTGGGCTAGGAGATGCCATCGCCAAAAATTTGGGCGTCAATAAAGAGGCGGTCATGTGGCTTGCCATCGGCATGGTGGCGATGATCAGTGCGGTGGTGGTGGTGACGGTGGGGGCAATCAGTTTTGTTGGCTTGGTTGTGCCGAACATCATCAGCCGTCTGGTGGGCGACCGCCTACGTGTCTCACTACCAGCGGTGGCACTGCTTGGGGCGTCTTGCGTGCTGTTTTGTGACATCGTCGGACGCGTGATACGCTATCCTTTTGAGATTCCTATCTATGTGGTGTTTGGGGTGTTTGGCTCGGCACTGTTTTTGTGGCTGCTGTCAAAGACGAAGTAAGGGGAGAGCATGACAGGTTTAAAACAACACCCCCTTTTGGTGGCACTAGGTATCTTGCTGATTGGCTGTGGACTGTATCTGACGCTTAATGTGAGCAGTTGGGACTTTGCCCTACCTCTTCGCACTCGTAAGCTCGTTGCTTTTTTGGTGGTGGGGTATGCGGTGGGCGTGTCCACACTCTTATTTCAGACGCTGACTCATAATCCGATTTTGACGCCGAGTCTTTTGGGGTTTGATGCCCTGTATGTCCTGATTCAAAGCCTCATGCTGTTTTTCTTGGGCATGGTCAGCTATGTCACCTTACCTGAGCTTGGTAAGTTCGTCTTTGAGGTGGCAGTCATGATGGCATTGTCGGTCGCCATGTTCCGCTTTTTGTTCACACGGCATAACCAAGATTTGACACGACTGATTTTGGTTGGGGTGATTTTTGGGATATTATTTAGAAGTCTGTCATATATGGTGGCACGCATGATCAATCCCGATGATTTTGTGACCGTACAAGCCCAGAGTTATGCCAGCTTTACCGCTGTCAACACTCATCTGCTCATCATCGCTTTGGTGCTGTCAGCGGCAACTTTGGTCTATGTGTGGCGACAGCGGTTTGCACTAGATGTGCTGCTTTTGGGTAGAAATTGTGCGATTTCGCTGGGCGTGCCGTATCGCCAATTATCACTTGGTATATTGATGACGATTGCACTCTTGGTGTCTGTGGCGACCGCACTTGTCGGTCCGATTACCTTTTTTGGGCTACTGGTGTGTGCGTTAACCAATCGTTTTTGTACCAACATGGCACACAGCCAAAGACTGATTTTGGTGACCTTGGTCGCCAGTAGTACGTTAATTTTGGGGCAGACGATATTTGAGCATGTCTTTAAGATGGCAGGCGTGCTTGAAGTGGTGATTGAGTTGTTTGGTGGTGTGGCGTTTTTATTATTGATTTTTACGCAGTATAAGAGAAGAAGAGCATGATACAGGTTAAGAACGTCAGTTATCGCATTCATGACTTGACCATTTTAAAAGAGGTGAATTTTACCCTAGCCACAGGGCAAATCGTGGCACTCATTGGGGCAAATGGGGCAGGTAAAAGTACGCTTTTTAATCTCATGTCTCGCATGAGCCCTCTACAAACAGGACAAATCAGCTTTGATGGGCACAACATCAGTACAGCGACCGATGGCGACATGGCAAAAGTGGTTGCCATGCTTGCCCAAGAAAATCACATTCAAGGCAGGCTTAGAGTGCGTGAACTCTTGATGTTTGGGCGGTATCCTTATCATCAGGGCAGACCGACACAGGCGGATAAGGATAAGGTGGAGGAGATGATTGACACCTTTGAGCTTGCACCGCTGGCGGATAGGTTTTTGTCAGATTTGTCAGGGGGTCAGCGTCAGCGTGTGCTCATCGCGATGGTGGTGTGCCAAGATACGCCCTACATTCTGCTTGACGAGCCATTAAATAACCTTGACATGTATCATGCAGGGCAGCTGATGCGTGAGATGAAGCACTTGGCAAGCCAAGGCAAAACCATCGTCATCGTCCTACATGACATTAACCAAGCCTCTCAATTTGCCGATACGGTGGTGATGATGAAAGAAGGAGAGGTGGTGTCCGTGGGTGTTCCCAAAGACGTACTCACGGCTGACAACATGAAAATCTTATATAATGTGGAGGTAACAGTACTCATGCATCAGGGCAAGCCCATCATCGTGGATACGGTGTAAGCTACCAGATTGGAACAATTAACTCACAATCCCTTCTGTCAATTAGCGAACAGAGTGTCACAATTCTATAAAAACCGCCAAGTATTGTTTTTTTGTACCCATCTTTACAATTGGCATTATAAAATTAACCATATTTAAAAATTTTCCTTTATAATAATCCGTTTTGAAACGGACTTAGATTTATATTTTAATTATCCATGGTTTATAATTTCTAAAATTAAATCTTGTGTTAAAAAATATTAAGATAAGTTCTTTTTTATATTATTAATAATTGGTTATCCTATGACAAAAACGAATAAAATGAAAAAAATCCTGACGGTGGTTGGGGTTTTGTTGGTGATGGTACTGGTGGCGGTGCTGCTATTTTTGTTTCGCCCTGTGGCAAGTAAGCCTGTTCAACTGGCAGGTGATGAGCCTGTGGTGGATATGGTGCTCGTGGGTGGCGGCATCATGTCGGCAACGCTCGGCACTTACTTGTCAGAACTTGAACCGACTTGGAAAATCCAAATGTACGAACGCCTTGACAAGGTCGCCCAAGAAAGTTCAAACGGCTTTCATAATGCAGGCACAGGACATTCAGGCTTCATGGAGATGAACTACACCGCCGAAGCGGATGATGGCAGTATTTCCATTGACCGTGCTGAAAAAATCGCAGTACAATTTGAAATCTCCAAGCAGTTTTGGGCACATCAAGTCAAAAACGGTGCACTTGGCGACCCTAAGAGCTTTATCAATCCTGTGCCGCACATCGCTTTTGTGTGGGGGGATAATGTGGACTTTCTAAAACGTCGCCACGAAGCCATGATAAAATCTCCTCTATTTAGCGATATGATCTATACCGAAGACAAGGTGACGATTGGGCGATGGGCGCCGCTTGTGACAACAGGGCGTGACGAAGCTCAAAAAATCGCCGCCACACGCATGGACATTGGTACAGATGTAAACTATGGTGCCATCACCACTCAGCTCATCAGCCATCTAGGCAAAAACAGCAATTTCATGCTAAAAACAAGCAGCGAAGTCACGGGCATCAGTCGCAACGATGATGGCACTTGGACGGTCAGTGTCAAAAACCTAGTTGACAACAGTGTCTCACATACCAAGACTCGCCGCGTCTTTATCGGTGCGGGCGGCGCGGCAATCAAAATGCTACAAATGACAGGTCTGCCAGAAAGCAAATACTATGCAGGTTTTCCTGTGGGCGGTCTGTTCTTGATGACGGACAATCCAGAGATTGTCAATGCACACACCGCCAAAGTCTATGGGCGTGCTGAGCTCGGTGCACCGCCCATGAGTGTGCCACACATTGACACTCGCTATATTGATGGCAAAAAATACGTGCTGTTTGGACCTTTTGCTACTTATTCCAATAAGTTTCTGAAAAATGGCTCACAAACCGACCTATTGGCATCTGCCACCAAAGACAACGCCTTGCCCATGGCAGCGATTGGCATGGACAACTTGGATTTGGTTAAGTATTTGGTCAGCCAAGTCATGCTGTCTCCTGAGCAAAAAATGGCAGAGCTACGCAAATACTATCCAGAGGCAAAAGCAGCCGACTGGACAGAAAGTCAAGGCGGTCAGCGTGTGCAAATCATCAAAAAACTGCCCAATGAGCCTGCCAAATTGCAGTTTGGCACAGAGATTTTTGTCTCCGAAGATGGTACGGTGAGTGCCTTGCTAGGGGCATCCCCAGGTGCGTCCACATCGCCAAATATGATGTTAGATTTGCTTGCCAAGTCATTCCCTGATGAAGTGGCGAGCAAATGGAATGCCAAGTTGGTAGAAATTATCCCATCTTATGGGCAAGATTTGGCAAAAAGCCCAGGGCTGTTAGACAAGGTACGTACCGATACTAGCCGTACATTGGGCTTGGTATATACCCCAAAAAGTCAATCAGCAAAGGATGGAACGAATGCCTTAGGGTCTGATACCAAACAATCAGCGTCAGAAACTGGTAAAACCCAAGCTGACAAAAAAGACGCCAAAACATCAGAAGTCAAATCAGAAGAAGCTAAACCACAAGAAGCTGAATCTAAAAAGGCAGCTTAAACTGACTTGACTGAAAAACCACAATAAAGGGCGATGCGATTGCCCTTTATTTTTTTGTGTACTTTGGATAACCATAAAAAGATGAAACAATTAGCAAACTGCCTACGACTTATTGGCTGGACAGGGCTTGTATGGATGGGGATTTATCTGTGGATATTTGATTGGGGTGTGGGCTATGTGGCATTGACCATGGCGGCGATGATCGTATCACAAGCACTATCTAGATACAACCCTAGACAAGGGCAAATGTTTGAATACATGGTAATCTTGGTGTTACTTGCTATGCATTTTTGGGCATATCAAAGTCTGCAAACTCACAAAAATGCCTACGATACAGGCGAGCGATGGGCACAATATGGTGCGTTGTAAGAAAGGGGTGATTTTTAAAACAGTCTAAGATTTTTTGTGGTATGCTTGATGCATTTTGTGGTGTAAATTGTTGTGACAAATTATTCAAATTGATATAAAATTTGGGGCTGTACTAGATAAGCCCCAAGAGAACCCATGACCTTAGCCGATATTTTACATCATCGCCGTGCTGTGCGTCAGTATCAGCCTACGCCGATTGACCCTACCATGGTCAAGGACTGCCTTGCCCTTGCGACACTTGCACCCACCAGCTCTAACATGCAGCTGTATGAATTTTATCACATCACTGATAAAACCACGCTTAGCACTTTGGCACGTGCCTGCCTTTCACAAAGTGCTGCCACAACTGCCAGTCAAATGGTGGTGTTCGTGATACGCCCTGATTTGCACCGTGAGCGAGCAAGTGCTGTGTTCGCCTTTGAGCGTGGGAATGTCCGCACTTATAGCCCTGCTCATAAAGTGGAGGGACGCATCAAGAAGTTTGACCATTATTACAATCGGCTCATGCCTTTACTCTACACTCAGAATATCCCTCTGGTGGGTACTGCCCGAACGAGCTTGGCGTGTGCCATCTCAAAAGTTCGCCCAATGCAAAAAAATCTGTCAAAGGACGATGTCAGAATCGTCATGCACAAAAGCTGTGGACTCGTTGCCCAGACTTTCATGCTTGCCATGAGTGAACGAGGGCTGGATACTTGTCCGATGGAAGGGTTTGATGAGAGCATGATAAAGACACTGCTTAAACTGCCAAATGCTGCCGAGATTAACATGGTCGTGTCGTGTGGTATCAGAAGCGAGCAGGGCGTGTGGGGGGAGAGATTTCGTGTGCCCTTCAATGAAGTGTATCGCCACATTTAAAGGTGCATCATTCATGTAGAGTGACACGAGAGTGGCATTAAGATAAGTACATGGCAAGACAGTCAGTGGTAAATGAGAGGCTTGCACAATCAACAGGGCGAACCCATGGAGGGTGTTCGCCCTGTGGTTCAAAGCGACACGCCATCATTCGGCATGTTTGTCTTCAAAGGCTTGATGTTCAGCTTGATATAATACCCCCAACCTTTCTTGGGTGGGCTTGTCCAGAAGCTTTCTAGCCTCTTTAAAAAACTCATTTTCCTCTTCTTTGAGGTGATGTAGTGTCTCATCAATGAGCTCTAATGCGGTTTCAAAGAATCGCTCGTCACCTGTTCGCCCATCGCAGAGGATGGCGATCATCTCATCCATCTCATGATGTTCGGCGATGGCATGACGTGATAATTCCAGTCCATCATCAAAAGCCATCACAGGCACATACAGATGACGCTCCTCAGCGGCAGCGTGGGCTTCTAGTTCATTTTTGAGTGGTAAAAAAGCGTGTTCAGCCTTGGTGCGATTTTTTTCTTCAACGGCACTTTTAAATGCCTGACACAGTTCACGTTGGATGTCATGATGGCGAATGAGCGTGTGAAAGATGTCCGATTGACTCATGTGTTTTTATCCTTATTTGCTGATGATAAGATCACGGTGGCGACATGGCTCTGCCCAAAAGAGCGAGCAGCCTAAGAGTGAGTAAGAGATGAGCTAGGCACCTAAACCCCACCTAAACCCACCCAATCACCACCGATTATCAGTCATCATAGCAAAATTGCCTTTTGATGACAATCGTAAAGCCGCCACCTGTACAAAAATTGACATTTTTAAACACAAAACTGGCATAAAGCCGACACCTGTCACGGCACGCTTGCGATAAGCACCACAAAAGCCATGGCAGCTCGTTTATCAATCAATCGCCAAAGCGTTATCACGAACGTTTTTTGCCGCCTTGCACCGCCTTAAAGCGGGGATTGGACTTACAGATCACAAAAGTGCGACCACGACGACGGACGACTTGACAGTCTTCATGGCGTCTTTTGGCGGATTTTAGGGAGGATAAAACTTGCATGGCGACCTCTGATAGGGGAAATGGATGAATAAACTATAATGTTATACTATATCAAACATTCCAAAAAAAAGCAATAAATTTGAGAATTATTCTTAAAAATAAAAGCAAGACAGCCTTTTCATCGTCTAAAATACTTCTGCTTAACCAAAATCTCATGGATAAGCAGAAGAATAAAGACAGATAAATTAACAATAATCATACCTAAATGTTTTATATCGTTAAAAATTTTTTGCGATGATGATAGAGATTTTAATGGTTTTTTGGTATGATATGCTGTATTTTTTCGCCATGTAATCTTGGTCGGTAGGTTCAAATACGAGCATGTTTTTATGGTCATGTTTTTATTGTTCAACTTCGTCATTGGCTGCTTTATCAGCTGTCAAGCCAAAACCACCAATATTCATTCATTGCACTAACATTCATTCATTAATAGAAACTTTATAAAGAGACACCCCATGAAAAACACTCGCACAACCTTTTTGATGACCACCTTAATGGCTGCCATCCTTGCCTTGACAGGCTGCAACAAAGACGGTGACACCAAAGCGGCAACCGCCAGCACTTCTGCCATCAGCGAACAAAGCCCTGAAATGGATAAAATCAGTTACATCTTGGGTCATGATGCAGGCAGAAATCTAAAAGAGATGGATGCAGAGATTAACCCTAAAATCATCGCAGCGGCACTGGCTGAGGGCTTTGAAGGTAAAGAGAGTAAATTTACCGATGAGCAGGCACGTGCTATCTTTGAGGCTTATCAAGTACGTAAAGAAGCAGATGCCACCAAAGCCATGGAGACTAAGGCTGCTACCAACAAAGAGGCAGGTGCAAAATTCTTGGCTGAGAACGCCAAAAAAGAGGGGGTAAAAAGCACCCCATCAGGACTACAATATAAGGTCATCACCGAGGGCACAGGTGCCAAGCCTAAGGCGACAGATGTGGTGGTGGTACACTACGAGGGCAAAACCATTGACGGAAAAGTCTTTGACAGCTCTTATAATAGTGGACCTGCCCAATTTGACTTACAGAAGATGATTCCAGGATTTAGAGAGGGTGTGCAGCTCATGCCTGCTGGCAGTAAGTACGAGCTTTATGTGCCATCAGAACTTGGCTATGGCGATAAAAGTGTGGCAACCATTGAGCCAAACAGCGTGCTGATTTTCACCGTAGAGCTACTAGATGAGGCTGCCGCCAAAAAAGCCGCCGCAGAAGCCAAAGCCCAAGCCGAAGCACAAATGGCAGAGATGATGAAACAAATGGAAGCACAGGCTGCCGGGCAAGGCGAGCCCGCTGCACAAAAATAACCGTCATGATGGGGTGACGCCAACCCCATGAAACCAAGTGCGTCATGACGGACTTGGTTTTTATTTTGTTAGGATGCCGATAGTTTGATATTAACGCTACCATGATGTCTGATTTGTCCACCTTCATTCACGAAACTGTACTGCTGCCCGAGACGGTAGCCGCGGTCTTGGGCGTGTCTGACTTATCCCGTGTCTTGCCACAGTCAGGTGTGTATGTGGATGCGACCTTTGGTAGAGGGGGGCACAGTCGTTTGTTATTACAGCACATGACGCCCGATAGCACCCTTGTCGTCTTTGATAAAGATCCACAGGCAATCATGGTGGCACATGAGCTGGCAGAAGAGGACGATCGCATCAAGGTGGTTCATGACAGCTTTGCTAATCTCGCTGATAACCTAGCCAAACTGGGCATATCAGCAGTAGATGGCATCATGGCGGATTTGGGTGTATCCAGCCCTCAGCTTGATGACAGTTCTCGGGGGTTTAGTTTCATGCGTGACGGTGTGGTGGACATGCGTATGGACACCAGTCGTGGCATGAGCGTGGGGCAGTGGCTAAGGTCGGTAGATGAGGCGACACTGGCGAATGTCCTGTATGAGTATGGCGAAGAGCGGTACAGCAGACGCATCGCTCATGCCATCAAAAACATGGAGAATTATGATTCTACCTTAGAGCTTGCCGAGGTAATCAAGCAAGCACACCCTGCATGGCAAAAGGGCAAACATCCTGCCACACAAAGTTTTCAGGCGATGCGGATTTTTATTAATAATGAGCTTGGTGATGTCAAAGACTTCCTTGGTCAAACGCTGCCCCTATTAAAAGCAGGAGGTCAGCTTGCTGTTATCAGCTTCCACTCCCTAGAAGATCGTATCATCAAGCAGTTTTTAAACAATCACAGCAAGGGGCGTCATGAGGGCGATGAGAGACTGCCCATACCTCCAAAACGCCCCAAATATTTTGACAAACCTTATCGTATCGCTCCCTCTGCCGATGAAATTGGGCAAAATGTGCGAGCCAGAAGTGCCTATTTGCGAGGTGCTAGGCGAAATCAGACAGTATTTGATGGATAAAACCAAACCACCGTTAATCAACCTTTTAATTGTTTAACCACTTTAACACCTAATTCCATGAGCCATAATAGCGACACTGATCTTCATGAATATGCCAGCGAACCGATGAATTTGGTGGGTTTATATCGGCTCATTGTCGCAGGATTGCTGTTTGCGGTTTTGCTCACAGGGGTCATGATTGCACTACAAACCCAAAAACGCCATCAAACTTATCAAGAAATCACTCGCTTAAAACAAGAGCTGACCAAGATGCAAGTAGAAGAGAATCGCTTGCTGATAGAGCAACAGACATTTAGTGCCATACCGCAGGTGGCAAAACGTGCTGCTCATCTTGGCATGCATTATCCCACCAACAAAGAGCAGGTCATCCAAGATGGCATGGGTGGGCAGTATGGCAGGGCAAATGACAGTGCTGCGAGCACAGGGGAGCGACGCCCATGAGCCAAGACAACCCAAAGCCAAACAAGAGCACCCCCAAAAAAGCCGATATTGCTGAAAAACTAAGTAAAATCAGTAGCTTGGGCAAGAAGACGGATAAAAAAGGTGCCGTCAAACGCAAGACTCATGAACCAAGCTCGCCCGATGCTACCAAATCACCCAGAAGAGCGACACGCAAAAAACGCTCAGGCGTCTCCTTGTTGGGCGGGCTACACGATGTGGGACGCTATCAGGTCATTTGGGTGCTGATGGTGGCAGGCTTCTTGACATTATTTGCCCGTGCCTATTGGCTGCAAATTGCCAATGCTGACTACTACATCGCTCAGGGCGACAAACTCATCACCAGCAAAAAAACCATCAAAGCACATCGTGGGATTATTTATGACACCAATGGTGCTCCCCTTGCCGTCAATGCCCCTTTGACCACGGTAATTTTTAGTCCCTATGATTATGCGTTGGCTTATTATGAGTTGCAAAAACAGCTCAAAGACACCAAAAGTGCAGAACGCCGCCAAAAGCTCATGGATGAACTTGCCCAGATGAATTTAGAGAGGCTCGCTGACATCAGTGGCGTTTCACGTGAAACATTGGA
>JBHCFR010000184.1:0-5337 GCA_041801945.1 Moraxella sp.
ATGGTGGCGAGATTGACACACCGCATCTAAGCGAGCTTGCCAAAGAAGGTGTTAGTTTCACCAACTTCTTTGTTTCGCCGTTTTCATCGCCAAGCCGTGCCATGTTTTTGACGGGTGCTGACCCCCATGAGGTCGGACTTGGTAACATTCATGAACTCAATAAGCCTGCACAAAACCAAGCACCTAACTATGTAGGACACTTGACAGACAATGCCATTACCTTGTCACAACGTTTACAAAAAGCTGGTTATTATACGGTTTTGTCAGGTAAGTGGCATCTAGGGAGAGAGCTCGCTCATCAGCCGAATGCTTGGGGTTTTGATGATGCGTTTGCCTTATTAAATGGCGAAGCGAACAACTATCGCTACCAAGACAAGCTTGATTCACCCGATGGTCGTGATTTGTACAGCCACAATGGTCAAGATGTACAGCTGCCAGAGGGAGCGTTTTCAACCGATTTTTATACCGATTATTTGCTAGAACAGCTGTCCAAACAAAAAGATAATCAGCCGTTTTTTGCGTTTTTGGCTTATACCGCACCACACTCGCCACTACAAGCACCGCAAGCTTATATGGACAAATATGAGGGTCGCTACACCGAAGGTCCACAGGTCTTGGCGAACGCACGTTTTCATAAAATGAAAGAACTAGGACTCATCGGACAACATGTCAAGCAGCACCCCTTAGTCGGTGTGCCAGCGTGGGGCAGTCTTGGTGATGATGAGCGTGCTGTGGAGAGTAAACGCATGCAGCTGTATGCGGCGATGGTGGATAATATGGATAGCAACATCGGTCGTGTGATTAACCATCTAAAATCCACTGGTCAATACGACAACACGGTCATTGTCTTCTTGTCAGATAATGGAGCGGCAGGGGCGTCTCGTGAAGGCTCGGGCAGATGGGGAGGCTGGATCAGTCAATCACGTGACAACAGCTTCCATAATCTTGGCAAGGCAAGCAGCTATGTCTCAACAGGTCCAAGTTGGGCACAAGCCTCCATGTCGCCTTTTGCGTATTATAAAGGATTCACCACCGATGGCGGTATTCGGTCGCCACTCATTATTAAAGCACCAAACGCAGCCACTGGGGCTATTGAAGGTCGCTTTAACACCCTAAAAGACCTAGCACCCACTTTGCTAGATTTGGCAGGCGTCTCAAAAGCCACGCCTGTGGGCAAAACACCCTTACAAGGCAAAAGTCTGATGGATGAGCTTACAAATCCACAGCCAGAGCAGCAACTCTTCATGGGTACTGAGGTGCTAGAAATGAACGGCAATCGCCAAGTACGTCAAGGCAGCTTTAAGGCGACTTATTACAGCCAAACGCCCTATGGCTTAACGCCCAAGCAAGTCGGTAGCGATCTAGGCGTTTGGAAGCTTTATGACATACAAGCCGACCCCGGTGAGACTATCGACATCGCCAAAGATTACCCTGAGGTTCTGTCAAGGCTGATTCAAGAATACGAAGCCTATTCACAGCGTGTTGGCGTGGTAGAATTAAGCGACATTCTCCCAAATCCAGACGCCATCTCAACTGTCAGCCAAAAAGGAAACTAAATGCCTGCCTCTGCCCTATCAACAAACGCAAAAGCATCCTCTGCTTTTGCGTTTCATACCATGATTAAGCCAAGTGGCTCTCAGTGCAATATTGACTGTGAGTACTGCTTTTATTTACATAAAGAAGACTTGTTGCACCAACCAAAGCAGCCACGCATGACAGATGAGGTGTTAGAACAACACATCAAACAGTATATCAGTGCCCAAACGGTGGATGAAATCATCTTCACTTGGCAAGGTGGTGAGCCCACCTTAATGGGCTTAGAATTTTTTAAAAAGGCGGTGGCATTACAAAAACAGTACGCTAAACCTCATCAACGCATTTTAAATGACCTGCAAACCAATGGCTTACTCCTTGATGAGGCATGGTGCCAGTTTTTAAAAGATGAGCAGTTTTTGGTTGGACTCTCCATCGACGGCACAGCTAATTTTCACGACAAAATGAGAGTCACCAAAAATAAGAAGCCCACCTTTTCGTATGTCATGAGAGCAGTACAGCTATTACATCAATACGCCATTCCCTTTCACGCCTTATGCGTGGTTAATCACCATAATGCTAGGGAGCCGCTTACCATCTATCGCTTTTTAAAAGATCAGGTTCGTCCACGCATGATTCAGTTTTTGCCAGCAGTTGAGCCTGTGGATTTTAGGCAGCACGCCACGCCTTACCTGAACGATGGCGAGTTCAAAAACCGCATTACCACCACCTCGCCATCAGTGACTGATTGGTCCGTTCGGGCAGATGACTGGGGGCGATTCTTGGTTGAAATTTGGCAAGAATGGAGGGAGCACGATTTTGGCAAAGTCTTTATTGATCAATTTGAAAACACACTTTCCCAAGCACTGGGGTTCGGTGCCCAAAAATGCACGACCGCCCCCATTTGTGGCAAAGCCTTAGCGTTAGAGTATAATGGCGATGTGTACAGCTGCGACCATTTTGTCTATCCTGAATATAAATTAGGCAATATCGGCCATCTAAGTGAGGGGGCATTGGCTTTTGGTAAACAGCAAGCTCAGTTTGCTTATGCCAAGCATTTGACCCTACCAAAACAATGTAAAGCCTGCCCACATCTGACATTATGCTGGGGAGAATGCCCCAAAAACCGCCTACTTTATGACAAACATGGTGAATTTGGTTTGAATTATCTATGTCAAGGATTGATGCAGTTTTATGAGTGCGTGGTGTCAGATTTACCCTTGATTAGAGCACGGTTAAACTTGACATGAAAATTGGCACAAAAAAACACCGTTTGAATCCATCAAACGGTGTTTGGCATGTGTGCAATCTACACCGCATCCACCTGCCTAGCGGGGCTTGCTGCAATAAACGCATCAAGGGACTCACAATGCTCTACAATGCGGTTAATCGTCGGATAAGCAGAGATGTCCACGTCAAAACGCTTGGCATTAAACACCTGTGGCACAAGGCAGCAGTCCGCCATCGTCGGCGTATCCCCAAAACAGAACTTGCCTGCGTGTTTGGTCAGTTCAGCTTCTAACATACCAAAGCCTGCATGAATCCAGTGCGTGTACCAAGCCAGTTTATCACTTTCGGTCAGCCCCATTTGCCCTGTCAAATGCTGCAATACCCGCAAGTTATTGAGCGGGTGAATTTCACACGCCACCAGCTGTGCCAAGGCACGCACGATGGCACGAGATTTAGCCTCTTTTGGCAGTAAGGCAGGGGTGTCAGGATAAACCTCATCCAAATACTCCATGATGGCAAGCGACTGGGTGAAAATCTGCCCATCATCTTCTAAGGCAGGTACGAGCCCTTGTGCGTTGACGCTTTTGTATTGGTCGCACTTTTGCTCAGCGGCTAGTAGGTTCACTGGCACGGTCTCATACGCCAACCCCTTTAATGCCAAAGCAATACGCACCCGATACGAGGCCGAGCTGCGATAATAAGAATACAGTTTCATGTCCACTCCTTTATCTCACTTCTTATTAGACTTCCATTTAAGATAAGAAGACCGCCAAACAATCGCCAAGCGGTCTTGTACATTAGCAATGCCATCTTAAATATTGGTGTTGACTTTATTAATAATCGTACCAAAGATATTATTGCCGTCCTTGTCAGTCATATAAATCTTCACCACATCGCCATGACTCATGAATGGGGTGATTGGTGCCCCTGTCTCAATGCTCTCATACATACGCACCTCGGCGATACAGCAGTAGCCTACGCCACCATGCTCAATGCTTGAACCGTACAAATCGCCTTGTTTATTAGACACCGTACCAGAGCCGATGATGGTACCTGCCTCCACTGCACGCGTCTTACACACATGGGCAAGCAGACGCGCAAAATCAAAGGTCATGTCCTCCCCGGCATTAGGGCAGCCAAAGGGCTTATCGTTGAGCTCAACTTGTAGTGGCAAATGCAGCTTATTATCCGCCCACGCATCACCTAGCTCATCAGGGGTCACAAACACAGGGCTAAACGCAGACGCAGGTTTGCTCTGGAAAAAGCCAAAACCCTTAGCAAGCTCAGCAGGGATTAGGTTACGCAAAGACACATCATTGGTCAGACCCACCAAGCAAATGGCATCTGCTGCTTGCTTGGGCGTTGCCCCCAGTGGCAAATCAAGGCTGACCACCACCACCTCCGCCTCCATGTCAATGCCCCAGTCTTCTTTGGCAAAGATGTCATCACGCGGACCGATAAAACTGTCCGAACCGCCTTGATACATGAGTGGGTCATCATAAAATGACTCAGGCACTTCTGAATGACGCGCCTTACGCACCAGCTCCACATGGTTTAGATACGCTGAGCCGTCCGCCCACTGATAAGCACGTGGCAGCGGTGAATGGCATGCCGTTTCATCAAAGGCTTGACCAAGCGATGGGTTGCTGTTTAGCTCATCATATTGTGCTTGCAGGGCAGGCGTTAGCGTCGCCCAATCGTCCAGCAAGGCTTGCAAAGTAGCCACTTCTGGCTCAACATAACGGGTCAAATCACGGCTAACCAAGACCAAGCGACCATCACGGGTGTTGTTTTTTAAGGTGGCAAATTTCATGCTATTTTCCTTTTAAAATAAATTTTTAAATTTTAATAAAATCACACCTCAGGCGGTTCTGTGCCGTCATGAATCCAACGGGCGTGCTGAGGGGCTTTTTTGGTGACCGCCCATTCGTTTAGCATGTCCCATTTGACCTTATCAAGAGCCTTATTCATCTTCTCGGTGGTCACATCGCACGCAAGCTCAATGCGATGCCCTGATGGATCAAAGCAATAAATGGAATGAAACAGCGTATGATTGACAGGACCTAACACGTCCACGCCCCCTGCGATGAGTTTGTCTTTGGTGGCAAGCAAGGTGTCCATGTCCTTGACTTTGAGCGCCAAATGCTGCGTCCAGACAGGTGTGTTGGGGTCGCGACCCATGTCAGGCTTGGTGGGTAGCTCAAAAAACGCCAAAATATTACCGCCGCCTGCGTCCAAAAAAATGTGCATATAAGGGTCAGGCTCGCCCGTGGAAGGCACTTTATCCTCAGCGATGGCAAGCACAAAATCCATGTCTAAGTGCTTTTGATACCATTCTACCGTTTCTTTGGCGTCTTTGCAGCGATATGCGACATGATGTACACCTTGAAGTAATGACATAACTTACTCCTTTATATAAGTCTGGGGGTCGTTGATGAATGTGGTCATGAAGTGCTGCCACTTTGTTGGCGGATGAGCTTAATGACCGTCTTGCTGTTATTTCACCAAAAACCCCTGCACAGGTAAAGCGATATTTTCTTGATTATTTATCAAAATTTATGATAACTTATGCTA
>JBHCFR010000185.1:0-3191 GCA_041801945.1 Moraxella sp.
CCATCATGTTGCTGTCTATGGCAGGCATCCCCTTGACCGCAGGTTTTGTCACCAAGATTAACGTCATCTTTACAGCGATACAGGGCATGCAATTTTTGCTCGCTGGCATGATTATTTTGGGCAGTGCCATTGGTCTGTATTATTATCTGCGAGTGTTGGTGGGGCTGTATCAAAAACCCAAGGTCAATTTAGAGTTTGATGCTCATGGACAATGGGGTGTCAAGGCAGGAGGTGTCATGCTCTTACTGGTGACAGGCTTGATACTGCTGTTTGGTATTTTGCCAGACGGATTGTTAAGATTGACGCAGTTTGCGGTAATAGGCTAACCAGCACGAACAAGCACAAACAAAATTTGTGCTTGTTTTTTGCAAGCTCATACCACGGCTCTTCTAAATGTATGAGAATATGTTATAAATCTCGTATTCCCAACAAGCTTGCCAATTTTGGCTGTCATCATGGCAGTTGTTGTGGCAGTTATTGCAGTAGTTATCATGGCGACTACGAGCGTCTTTTAGGGGGTTGTAACATTCATCTAAGCTTGGCGATGAGCCTAGTCCTCATTACAGAGTTCTTGTCATGAGTAGGCAGGCGTAAAATGTTGGTTTTGGGCTTGTTTTTAGGTATAATTTTAAAAGTCATCCAAATAAAATGAGTAATCATGTCTGACCAAAACGCCATACCAGTAACTGTTTTATCCAAAACCGTCATCACGCCAAAGTTGTTTGCCTTTATCACCACACGCCCTCAGGGATTTCGTTTTGAGGCAGGGCAGTTTGTGCGTCTAGGACTGTCTGCGGATGAGCTTGCCATCCATCAAGACCAACCAAAATCCGCCATTAGCCCTCGTATTTTTCGGGCGTATTCGGTGGTGTCATCACCTTATGATGAGCATTTGGAGTTTTTTTCGGTGGTGGTGCCTAACGGGGCATTCACCAGTCAGCTGCAACATTTGGCGGTGGGAGACACGCTGTATCTAAATCCTGAGCCTTTTGGGTTTTTGACGCTTGCCCGTTTCCAAGAGCCAGCCCCCACAGATTTGTGGCTGTTGGCGACAGGAACAGGGCTTGCACCATTTTTATCCATGCTCGGCGACTTAGCTACTTGGCAAAATTATGATGATATCGTGCTTGCGTACAGCAGCCGCACCAAGGAAGAGCTTGCCTATCTAGACAGAATTTGTGACTTGACCAAGCAATTTAGTACCATTGTGGAGAATCCTGCCAGATTGCACTTTGTCCCCATCGTGACTCGTGAGAAAGTGGATGACGCCTTAAATGATAGGCTGCCTGCATTAATAAAAACAGGCGTATTAGAAACGCAGGTGGGCTTAACCCTAAATCCCAACTCATCGCACGTCATGCTCTGTGGCAACCCTGACATGGTCAATGACACCAAAGAGGCACTCAAAGACAAAGGGCTGACCATGAACCGCCGTGGCGTGGGCAATATCGCCGTGGAGAATTATTGGTGAAAACCAAAGCGGACATCAAAACCGCCCTGTATGGCAGTCTCTTGGGTGGGGCGGTGGGCGATATGTACGGTTTACCCTATGAAGGGCTATCACCCAGAAGAGTGGCAAAGTTATTTAAACAAAATGAATTTGCACTCCTTCCCATCATCAAAGGCGGCATGATTTCAGACGACACCGATCATGCTGTGATGACCGTGCAAGCCTATATCAGAAGTGGCGGTAATCCTAAGCAGTTTGGCAAGCAGTTACGCTTTGGGCTGATGAGGTGGCTTTTGACCTTGCCTGCGGGTATAGGACTTGCGACAGGACGAAGTTTGTTCAAGATGTGGCTGTGCGTGGACAAATTAGGCGGACAAACAGGCGTGTTCTCAGCAGGTAACGGCAGTGCCATGCGTGCCTCCGTGCTTGGCGTGCTGTGTGATGATTTGCAAGCATTAAAGACCTTTAACCACATCAGCACCACACTGACACATACCGACCCAAAAGCCGAACAAGGCTCACGACTCATTGCTCTTTTGGCGTGGGTGGAGACACGCCACAGTGATTGGCAAAATGACACAGTACTTGAATTTTTAAAAAATCAACTTGATGACGATGAGATCATATCCTTGCTTGATACATACCAAAGCGATGATAAGGGCGTGACAGGCTATATGTATCACACCGTCCCAGCGGTTTATCAGGCATGGGCAAAATATCGTTACAAACCCATGCTTGGCATGAACACCTTGATACAGCTAGGCGGCGATACTGACAGTACCTGTGCGATATTTGGTAGTGTGGTGGGTGTGCGACATGCTGATGAATTACACATTGATGGCGTATGGTGCGAACCAAAAATTCACGCCAAATTTTTAACACGCCTTGCTGAGGAAGCCCAGAGCGTCTATGACAATCACACGCCTTTATCAGCAGTTTCTTTTGGCGGTATGGTGACGTTGTGTCGTAATGTATGTTTTTTAATCATCGTGCTTTTGCATGGTTTTCGTAGGTTATTGCCTCCCTATTGAGCTTTAAGGAAAGAATATGTCAAACACAAAAAACACCGTCTTATTGGTGGTGGATGTCCAAAACGGCTTTATTGATGGTAACTTAGCAGTGGCAGGTTCTGCTGATATCATCCCGATAGTCAATGAGTTAATCCAAAAATTTGATAACGTCATACTCACCCAAGATTATCATCCTGCCGATCATGTCTCATTTTACCAAAACCATGTCGGTGCCAAGCCCTTTGATGTGATAGAGCTGCCTTATGGGGAACAAGTGCTATGGAATGCTCACTGTGTACAAGGCACATCAGATGCACAGTTTCATCCCCATCTGCAAGCAGATAAAGCTCAGCTTATCATCCGTAAAGGTTTTCACAAAGACATAGACAGCTATTCGGCATTTACTGAGGCGGACAGGCAGACCAAAACAGGACTGGCAGGTTATTTGCGTGAGCGTGGTTTGACTCATGTTTATGTGGTGGGGATTGCCACTGATTTTTGTGTGGCATGGACAGCCATCGATGCAGCCGAGCTTGGCTTTGATTGTACGGTGATCACCGATGCAACTGCTGCCATTGATGTCAATGGTTCGCTATCGCAAGCAATGGCGAACATGACAAAAGCGGGGGTTAAATTTGCCAAATCTGACAAGGTATTGGGCAGTCTACCCTAAGAAGCGTGATGGTATCAAATAACCATGATTGAAATTAATATTTTTCAATAACTTATAA
>JBHCFR010000186.1:0-18883 GCA_041801945.1 Moraxella sp.
TCCACAGTCCTGCAAAGTCAGGGGTAATGACGAGCGTCCCTGCTGACCCCGTAAAGCCTGACAACCACGCCCGACCCTGCCAATACGCAGGTAAATACTCAGACATGTGTGGATCAGCCGACGGCACGATGAGAGCGGACAAACCTTGTTTGCTCAGTCTATCACGCACCATGGCGATACGGTCTTGGCGGATGTTGGCAGGGGTTTTATGAAAATTCATCTGATCTTTGGGCATGAAGGCTTTTTGTTTTGATGTGGGGTGCTTTTATTTTACACCCAAAGCACCAATTTGGCAATTTGACACACCCCACCTCTCTTGACCCGCTTAGGCTTCTTTTGGGTTTTGTTCAGTGATTTGTGATAAAATACGTCTTTATTTGTAATTTTTGACATGGCTCACCCTAAGACCACCTTGACCGACACCAATCGCATTCGCACACTTAGAGTAGTGGCGTTGGCGTTGTCCGCTTTTATTTTTAACACCACTGAATTCATTCCTGTTGCCCTGCTCTCTGATATAGGAGAGAGCTTTGGTATGCCTGCTCATGAGGTGGGGGTGATGATGACCGTCTATGCGTGGATTGTGGCATGTCTGTCTCTGCCTGCCATGCTCATGACCGCCAAAATAGAACGCAAAACGCTACTCATGGGTTTATTTTTCCTCTTTATCATCAGTCATGTCATGACCGTGATGGCAAACAGCTTTACCCTCTTACTCATCGCCCGAGCGGGCGTGGCTTTATCCCACGCTGTCTTTTGGTCCATCACGGCAAGTCTGGTCGTGCGTGTCGCCCCAAAAGGCAAACAAACCGCCGCTTTGGGCATGCTCGCCACAGGTTCAGCACTGGCGACCGTGCTTGGGCTACCTCTTGGGCGGATACTGGGGCAGTATTTGGGCTGGAGGGCAAGCTTTGGGGTCATCGGAGCTATTGCCTTTATCACCATGCTGATGCTGTGGTGGGTGCTGCCAAAGCTCCCTAGCCGTCATGTTGGCGATTTGTCCAGCTTGCCGCTGCTTGCCAAAAACAAACCCCTCATCGCCGTCTATCTGATGACGGTTTTGGCAGTGACCGCTCACTTTACTGCTTATAGTTACATTGAGCCCTTTGTGCTGCACATCAATGAATTTAGCCAGACTTATGCCACCGCAGTACTGCTCATCTTTGGTCTGTCGGGTATCGTGGCAAGCGTGCTGTTTGGTCGGTTTTATGAGCGTTTTGAACAAGGATTTTTGCTCATGGCGATGGTTGGGACACTCATGGGTCTCTTACTGATTTTGGTGTCATCAAATTATCTTTTGGCATGGACAGCCGTGGCAATCTTGTGGGGTGTGAGCATGACGAGCATCAGCCTTGTGCTGCAACTTCGTACGCTAAGACTTGCTCCCAAAGCCACAGATGTCGCCATGAGTTTATTTTCAGGGATTTATAATGTTGGTATTGGGGCAGGTGCCCTACTTGGCAGTAGTGTCATTGCCCATCAGAGGGTAGGGCTTGCTCACATCGGTCATGTCGGTGCCTGTATCATGCTCATCGCCATCGTGGTCTATGTGGTCAGTCGGGGCGTTGAGGTGACAACCCCTCGATGAGGTGACGATGAGCTTATTTTTGACCAACTTTTTTATTGAGTGCCCTAGGGTGGGCTTGGTCATACACTTGGGTTAGCCCTCCAAAGTCCACATGAGTATACACCTGAGTGGTGTTCAGATTGCTGTGCCCTAACATCTCTTGTATCGCTCGCAAATCACCGCTGGCAGAGAGTAGGTGTGAAGCAAAACTGTGCCGAAGTAGGTGCGGATGCAGGTGCTGGGCAATCCCTGCCCGTGTGGCAGCATCTGTCAGACGAAGCTGAATCGCACGCTTGCCAAGCCTTGTGCCATGTCGCTCACTGATAAATAGTGCCGATGTCTCTTTTTGCCACGCCATGCGATAAGGTAAATACGCATGAATGGCTTGCACCGCTTTACTGCCAACAGGCACCACACGCATTTTTCTACCTTTTCCGAGCACACGCACGGATTTGTTGGTCAAATCCACATCACTGATGTCCAAAGACGCAAGCTCTGCCAAACGCAGCCCACTGCTATACATGAGCTCAAACATGGCTTTATCTCTAATCCACAGACTTGCCTGCTTAGGATCATCGGGGGGGATTTGATCCAAAAGCTGGGTCATCGTGTCCATATCTAGAATGCTGGGGAGTGTTTTTGGGGCGGATTTTAGGCGGTAGCCTATCGTTGGGTTTTTGATGGGCTTATCACCAGATGGCTCGTCATGTCTGATGGCAAATTGATAGAATCGTTTGATGGCGGACAGACCCTGCTTGACGCTCACTCTTTGAACCCTATCCTGCTCCAAACGTGTCACCACAAATCGCTCTAAGGTTTTTTTGTCACAGTCTCGCCAATCCACCCCAACCTCCGCCAAAAAATAAGCGAAGCGATACAGATTCTGACGATAGGCAAATAAGGTGTGAGCCGAATAATTTTTGACCATCAAAGAAGACAGCCATCGCTCTGCCATCCACTCAAAGTCATCAGCGGGCAGGGGCGGACCATCACGCCCATCTGTCGGACTGGTGTCGTCCAAAGCATGGGCATCGCCATCGGTGGATAAAGCTGCGTTTTTGGTTAGGATGTGGGACAGTCGCATGGGTAGAAAGATTTATTTTTGTCTTATTTTATCACAGTTTGCCCGTCATTTATCCCTAAGTTTGAGTGCATGGATTTGGATGTATGAAAATCATGAGCTACCACCTTGTCTTTGGGATTATGGCGTATGATGAGCCCAAAACCGTTTTGCATGAGTCCTGCGGCATTTGTATGATGACATCGATGCTGCGGCATGAATCCCTAAAATTTTCATGCTATTTTGACGGTATTATGGTATGATTTGGTCAATTTTCATCACTGTTATGTTCTAGCCTCATGTCCAAATCCACCAAATTCATCCTCACACCTATCGCCCTTGTTGTCATGTTTGGTCAGGCTCATGCCGAAGAGACCGCTGCCACCCAAACCGAGGCGGTCGTGTTTGTCAGCGAAGACGCTCATCTACTCGCCTCTGATGCTGCCACCGACTCCAAGTCTTCTGAGCCAGCCTCTTCTGATCCAAACACTCATGACACAGCACCCAAGAGTGACACATGGATTGACCACACCAGAGATGACACGAAAAATTGGCTCAATCGCACCGCTCATCGTATTGATGGCTGGTTTGGCACAACCGATCCTAATGAACCTGCTCGTGCCTCCATCAGGGTCATGCTAGACACCCATCACAACCGCTACGATGGCACGAGTGTCAAGCCCCGTATCCGTGGTCGCATTCAACTGCCTACTCTTGAAAGACGTCTAAGCGTGCTGATTGGTGATGATGACCTAGACTTAGAGCAAGGTGGCGGTATTTATAACGATGAGCGGGTCGTCTCTTATGGCGAGAGCACCTTTGATGGTCGTCAAGCTCGCAAGGACAACTCCTCTTTGGCTCTGCGATGGTCAAAATTTCAAGAAGACATTGGTGTAGAGACAGATGCCGACATTGGGCTGCGTTCTGATGACTTATATCTAAAACTCAGAGCAGAGAAGAAATGGGCGATGAATCATGATGTTTATGGTCGGTTTGAACAAGTCTATCGTTATGGCACCGACAGCGAGCATTATGCTCTATCCACCTTGGAATTTGCTCAGCCCCAGTCGCAGCATCGCACACTCATTAATCGCACCCACATCTCTTATGCCCACCAAGACACCGAGGATGTCGCTTGGGGTAATACTTTTTATCAGCAGCATTATCTAAATGCCAAACACGGCACTCGTGAGCTCAGCTACGGCATCTACACTGGTGGTGAATTCATAAACAAATCTGCCGAGCTCAACACCTACGGTCCTTACATCAGTTATCGCCAACCGATATGGCGTCACTGGCTCGTTGTGCAGACAGATCTGAGTTATTACAATAATAAGGCATTGGACCGTGATCATCATTTGGGCGTATTTAACCGCTTGGAAGTGGTTTTCTAGTGAGGTTCAAACTCATCAGATTTAGCACCTCTCTTTGGCAGGTATTCCTAGATGGTGATTTACCAAGCCTGTCAATATTTTTAAGTTCCATAGCATCAAGACCTAAATCAAATTTCTGAATTTCGCAAGAAGTTTTAAGAAGTTGATTTAGAAAGTTGATAGATAACCACCCAAAACACCCCAAAAGTGAACCGCACCCCAAAGCTCGCCAACCTTTGGGGTGCTTTTATGAATCGCTTAACGGAAGTCATGAATATATGAACCCGCCCTATGGCAGACCAACTAAGCGAGTGCATTCTCCCATGTTGGGATGACCGCTTGCATGAGGGGTTTTAAGAGTTTGATGTTGCAAGCAAAGATTGACCCTGTATGCATGGCGTTATCCGCCCCTTTATGATCAACCACCACCGCTTTTGCTTCTCTGGCGATGAGCTCGCCGGCACACACATCCCAAGGCTTGATGTTCATCTCAAAATAGCCATCAAATCGCCCTGCCGCCACATAACACAAATCCAATGCTGACGAACCTGTACGACGCACTTGCCCTCCTTGCTCACAGATGACTTGCAGGCTGGCAAAATGCTGACGAGCAAAGCTCGTACGCACCTGCCCCACCATGCGTTCATAAGGATGTCCTGTGGTGAAAAGCCCTCCTGCTATGGTCGTCTGTTCTGAGACAGACAGGCGACGCTGATTTAATCTTGCTCCTTGTCCACGACTGGCACTAAACAGCTCATCACGCACAGGGTCATAGACCACGCCATGCTCGGTCACGCCTTTATGCTGAATGCCAATAGAGACACAAAAATGTGGCACACCATGCACAAAATTCTGCGTACCATCTAAGGGGTCAATGACAAAGCACCAATCAGCATCAGCACCCTTACCCTCTTGCAAGCCAAACTCTTCTCCCAAAAATGAATGCTTAGGATAGCTCTCTTTTAGCAAGGAGATGGTCAACTCTTCGGCATAACGATCCACTTTGGTTACCAAGCCATCAATCCCTTTGGACTCTACGCCCAAATCAATACGATGTCGGTTCTCATGAGCTTTTAAAATCTCATGTCCGACTTTTTTTGCCACTTCGGACGCAATCACCACCATAGGTTCCATAACACACCTTATCAACGTTTATTAAATAATGCTTTTGTACTCATCGCACAAACCCTTGCCATTATAAATGAAAACACCCAAAATTGCGATGCAAATTTGCACCCATCCTAAGACGCACCAAGCAGCTGACTACATCCATCGCCATCCATCTTTGAACAAAAGGGAGGCTAGATGACGCTCTTAGGGCATATACCCCTAGGGGTTAGGCTCTGGCACACTCACTTGGGTGGATAGCAGGTGTGATAAATCCTTGGGAGTCATCTCTGACACATCGGTTAATGGCGTGGCAGGTTTGTCGTCCATCACACGCCATCCTTGAACGTTGATCATAAAATACTCATCTTGCTCGCGAACCAGTGTCACCCCATTTTTAAAAAAACCCGCATCATCGTATTGGATAGGAATCACCAAAACCCCAAGAGGATTCATAAAGCCATACTGACCTTTATAGCGAACTCTTGCCACGCCATTATGGAACGCATCAATCTCATCAAACATGAGTGGCACAATGACGATACCCACATTGTCCATCGCTCCATATTTGCCGTTTTTTGAGACTTTAATCAGCCCATCAAAGATGCATTCACTGCTGTCATACACGCCTTTCATGGCTGATTTTTTGGGCATGACACAGTCGTAAGCCCGTGCCATTTGGCTCATGCCTAATAAAATAAACATGAGCAAAATAATCGCTGTTATTCTCATCGGTGACAGGGTTAATTTCATAAGATTCATTCATCAACACTACTGACAATTCACAAATTTTATAGACTTTTTGATTCAAAACAAGACTAGGCGACAACGAGTGCAGTGTACAAGTAGCACATAAGGGAGTTGGCAACGCCGTATTGTTTTGCAATCAAATGGCTATCATTACTCAAAAGCACGCCAAGTGGTCTGCATATCACTGATTGTCATGACAAAAAACTGTCTTGTGAAGTATCACTCATTTGGCAAGCGGACAACACCCCCACCATGATTGCCATGAGCTTAAAGTGCCATACCCATCGCCAATGTTTGATTATATATTTCATTTATTCATCGCACATTTGGGTGAGTCTCGCCAAAATCCCTACCCTATCAAGCCCACATTCTGCAAGCTGTTCCTCATGACTGCCATGAGCGATGAATCTGTCTGCTATGCCCAGTCTGATGAGTCGCCCTGTATAACCCACCTCTGATAGATACTCACTCACCGCCGAGCCTGCCCCGCCCATGAGCTGATGCTCTTCTATGCTCATGAAGTGAGTGACGCCTTGTGCAATCAAATCATCGATGAGCTTGTCGTCCAAGGGTTTTACCCATCGCATGTCCACCACCGTCATGGGGATGTCCGTGGCACTGGCAAACGCTTGACTGGCTAGCAGGCTGTCATGAAGACGTGTGCCAAACACCAAGAGGGCGAGCTTCTTATCGGTGTTTTTAGATTCATCGGCAAAATCCTCGGTCTGCCACACGATGTTTGCCCTGCCAATCTCATACGCCTCATCTGTCATCACAATCTCACGCCCAACGCCGACCCCTCTTGGATAACGAACAGCAGCCGTGCCTTGATGGTGGTAGCAAGCACTGAGCAGATGATAGCATTCATGTTCATCGGAGGGTGTGGCGATGATGATGTTTGGCACGCAGCGAAGATACGCCAAATCAAACACGCCTGCGTGTGTCGCCCCATCCTCGCCCACCAATCCTGCTCGGTCTATGGCGAAGGTCACGTCCAGACCTTGTAGGGCGACGTCATGAATGAGCTGATCATAACCACGCTGTAAAAAAGTAGAATATATCGCCACCACAGGTTTTAGCCCCCCTGTCGCCATGCCAGCGGCTAGGGTCACGGCGTGCTGCTCGGCAATCGCCACATCAAAGAACTGATGAGGATAGGCTTTGGCGAAGTTCACCATGCCAGACCCCTCACACATGGCAGGGGTGATGGCGACCATTTGGCGGTCGCTGGCGGTGTCCATGAGCCACTGACCAAACACATCAGAGTATTTTTTGGCAGGTTTGGCGGTTTGACCGTCGCTCTTGGGTGCATGAGTTTTGGGTAATTTACCAATGGCATGAAAGCCCACAGGGTCTGCCTCGGCGGGCAAGAACCCTTTTCCCTTGACCGTATGCACATGGATGAGTACAGCACCTTTTAATTCTTTGGCACGCTCAAAGACCTGCAAGAGCTTAGGCATGTCATGTCCATCAAAAGGCCCAAGGTAGGTAAAGCCAATCGCTTTAAACAGATTATCAGGGAAAATATGGTCATGGAGTTTTTCGGCGATTTTATCCGACAAAGGCATGGGAGCGGCGTTTTTGCCCAGCAGATTGCCGATGTTTTGTGCGATGTTGCCGCCGATTTTGGAGGGGATTTTTTCAAGGGTTTCTTTTGCCCCGTTTGCCATGTGTAGATAATGACGAACCCGCCTGTCATCGGTGCTGATTTCACGTTTAATCATCAAGATGTTGCCGTGCTTATCAATGTCAAAAGCAAGTCCACGCTGCCAAAGACGTGCCAGATGTCGACTAAACCCTCCTGTCGCCTGTGAGATGGACATGTCATTATCATTTAGCACCACGGTCAAATCTGCGTTTTGCTGGATGACATCATTCATCGCCTCAAATGCCATGCCCCCTGTCATCGCCCCATCGCCAATGATTACCACCACATGACGAGACTCGCCCCTGATGCGAGCAGCCAAACTCATGCCAAGCCCTGCCGAGATAGAGGTAGAGCTATGCCCCACGCCAAAGGTATCATACTCACTCTCATGGCGTTCAGGAAAAGCAGTCAGCCCTCCTTTTGAGCGGATGCTTGGCAGTCTATCGCGTCGCCCTGTCAGCACTTTATGAGCGTAGGCTTGATGCCCGACATCCCACACGAGCTTGTCATAAGGCGTGTCATAAACAGCGTGCAGAGCGACCGTCAGCTCCACCACGCCAAGGTTCGCCCCAAAATGACCGCCACTTTGACCCACCGAATACAGCAGATACTCCCGAAGCTCATCTGACAGTTGGCACAGCTCATCATCAGACATCGCTCGCACATCCTTTGGCAAGCCAACTTTATCCAAAAGAAGTGTTATGGGGCGAGATGTCGGCAAGTCGGTAAAGGTTTTTGGCACGTGGATGGGCATGGGCATGAGCTTAATTTTCCAGATTTTGGTTTTTTATAACAAAGTGATGTGAAAGGGTCGTCGTTTTTGGAATATAACGTCATTTTTGGGATATAATAGGGCGGATAAGCTGCTGGTGCGTTTTGCTGTATGGCAAATAAAGTTGGTTGGCACAACCCATCGCCAATCGCCCTAAGTCATGCTAAGCAGGCATCTATTTTACAAGATAGCCTTTTAATTTGCCATAGCAGCTCCATTTAATTCACAAATTATCCACAAATATCAGGCAGCACAACCATGAGTCTTAACACGAAAGACCTGATGCGACTTTCATGGCTTTTGTGCAAAATAGACCTAAACCTGATGATGAACTCATGAAATATACCGCCGAAAGATTGATGTTCTGATGGTGTCATGCGTGGATTTTAGTATTATTGCACATTTTTGGGGGAAATTTTGTATCAATTTATCAGCTCTGCCAACTTGCCGACCGCACATGGCGATTTTACCATTCATGTTTTTGAAAATGAACAAGGTCAAGAGCATGTCATGCTCAGTGTGGGTCTGCCAAACGATAACCCCGATTGTACACCTTTGATCCGCATTCACTCTGAGTGCTTGACAGGCGATGCTTTTAGCTCGCTCAAATGCGACTGTGGACCACAGCTAAACACCGCCATGCAGATGATACAGGCTCACGGTGTGGGTGCCATTTTGTACTTACGTCAAGAGGGTCGTGGCATCGGACTGACCAACAAAATCCGAGCTTATGCCCTTCAAGATCAAGGGCATGACACCCTAGACGCCAACCTACTCTTAGGTCTGCCTGCTGATGCTCGCACTTATGAGATGTGTCCGGTGATGCTCTCTCATGTCGGTATTACCAAGGCAAAGCTTTTGACCAACAATCCCAATAAACTCGCCTTCTTGCAAGAGATGGGGATTCATGTGGTGGAGCGAGTGCCTCTCATTGTGGGGGTCAATGCTCACAATCAGGATTACCTTGATGTTAAAGAGGCGAAAATGGGGCATTGGATTCATCGTGAGCAGCATTGATTAGTGGCAGTTTATGCCCTTGTCTTGCCAATCTTTGGTTTTCGCCTTAAAATATGACTTTAAAAATAATCAGAGCGTTTTTGTGGACACCCAAACACCCCCCTATCTAGATCCGACCTCAGTGGGGATTGTCACCCCCCAAATTCTACATTTTAACGAACCTCTAACCCTAGAATGCCAGAGGGTTTTACCCAGTTTTGATTTGGTGATTGAGACTTATGGTGAACTCAATGCCGACAGAACCAATGCCATTTTAATTTGTCATGCCCTATCAGGTTCTCATCACGCCGCAGGCTATCACAGCGAAGACGACACCAAGGCAGGTTGGTGGGACAGTTTAATCGGTCAGGGCAGGGCGATAGACACTCGCCAGTTCTTTGTGGTCTGTCTAAACAACATCGGCTCATGTCATGGCTCAACAGGTCCTACCACCCTCAATCCTAAGACAGGTGAGATTTGGGGGGCTGATTTTCCTCTCATCACCATCAAGGACTGGGTAAGAACACAGGTCATGCTCTCAGATCGCTTAGGCATCCACAAATGGCACGCCATCATCGGTGGCTCCATGGGCGGCATGCAAGCACTTCAATGGTCCGTGGACTATCCTGATCGTTTAGAGCGTGCCGCCATCATCGCCAGCACCCCCAAACTGTCCGCCCAAAACATCGCCTTTAACGAGGTGGCTCGCCAATCCATCTTATCAGACCCTGATTTTCACGATGGCTGGTATCTAAAACATGGGACTTACCCCAGACGTGGCTTGATTTTGGCACGCATGGTTGGGCACATCACCTACATTACCGAAGATGCCATGAAGGCTAAGTTTGGACGTGACCTAAAATCAGGTAAATTCATGTATGGCTTTGATGTGGAGTTTCAGGTGGAGAGCTACCTGCGTTATCAAGGCGAGCGATTTAGCCAAAATTTTGATGCCAATACCTACCTGCTCATGACCAAAGCCCTTGATTATTTTGACCCCACAAGAGACTACACCTCTGATGCATTAGATGAAAAGACGGCTCTACAACAGACCTTGGCTCGCACCCAGTGCCAATTTCTCGTCATCTCCTTTACCAGCGATTGGCGGTTTAGTCCTGAACGTTCGGTGGAGATTGTGGATGCCCTGATGGCGAACGATAAACGGGTCAGCTTTGTCAATGTGGATGCTCCTCATGGGCATGATTCGTTCTTGTTTGACATTCCACGTTATACCAGTGCCATCAAGGGTTTTTTGACCGCACCCATTTTAAAAGCGAAACATCAAGGCAGCATCACCCCAGAAGAGATTTCAAAATTGGCAAGACAATAAACCCAAAATACCTTCAAGGATACATCATGAACATAGACCATCAGCTTGCCGAAAAATGGATAAAACCTCATGCCAAAGTCCTAGATTTGGGCTGTGGTGATGGCGCATTGCTAGAACATTTAGAGACCCACTTGGGCGTTTTTGGCTATGGTTTGGAGATAGATTCTGAAAAAATCAACCAAGCCATCGCCAAGGGGCTAAACATCATTGAGCAAGATCTCAATGATGGTCTGGCTCGCTTTGCTGATAACAGCTTTGATACGGTGGTCATGGCTCGTGCCTTACAAGCGGTCAAAAACCCCCAAACCCTGCTCAATGACATGCTTCGCGTTGCCAAATTTGGCATCGTCACCTTTCCTAACTTTGCTTATTGGCAGAACCGTATTTATCTAGGCATCAAAGGCATCATGCCCATGAGCGAGACGCTGCCTCATCAATGGTATGACACGCCAAACATACATCTGTGTACTTTTAAAGATTTTGAGCGGCTGTGCGATGATAATGACATTGCCATTTTGGATACGGTCGCCCTATGGGATAACCCGAACCCCAAAATCCCCGCCATCATTCGCAATCAAGCCGTCAAGACCCTACCAAATCTACTGGCTGATGTCGCCGTCTATCGCATCACCAAGAATTAGGTTAAAATTCATGCACTGTTTTTCAGAGCTGATAAATGATGTTACAAAAATTTGACATTCGTGACAGATGGCGAATTGAGTTTTATGGGTTGTGGTGGTATCATAGAAAGTGGATTTTTTAGAAAATTTTGTCGTTATCATCATCTTTCGTGTTGCAGCGGCGAGCTTGCAGTGCTTGCTGATGTTGCCACACAGGTCGTCTTTGATTTAGCTGCTGTGACTGAACTAGAAGCCTAGTATTGACTGCTGATTCACACTTTATTTGAAGTGTCATGACAGATGATTTATTAGATAAAAGGTATTTTATGAAACATTTAAAAATTAGCCTGCTTTCTGCCCTACTTTTGACAGGGATTGCGAACGCCGAACTTACCTCAAACGTGCCCCTAGACGTCTCTCGTTTTGAGATCATGGACATCTCATTACTTACCAGTCAAGCCAATAGTGGCAATCATCACGCCCAATTCTTCCTAGCCAAACGCCTACAAAAAGGTGAGGGGGTCGCCAAAGACCCCGCCAAAGCTGTCTACTGGTACACTAAGGCTGCCGAACAAGACATCGCCCCTGCTCAGCTAAACCTAGGACTCATGTATTTGCGTGGTGAGGGTGTGACCGCCAGCATGAGCGAGGGTCGCAAATGGTTAGAGAGAGCCACTCATCTGGGCGACAACCGTGCCAGTTATGCCTTAGCGATGATTGATGAGAAACAAAGCCGCTATGTAGATGCTTATAAATGGTATGATTTATCCAGTCGTGATGGCATGCTAGACAGCAATATTCGCGACAAAGCCCAAGCCAAAATCGGTCAGCTTGCTCTAAACCTATCTTCAAGCGACATTGAAAAAGCCAAAACCAGTGCCAACGATTGGTTCACCATTCAATAATTGGCATCACAAAAGCTCGCATCTGCGGGCTTTTTCTCTTTATTACCCATAAAACGCTCATCACACTCATGACAAAACCCTCATTTGGACGCATCATCGTCTTATTGCCCTGTCTGCTGCTTGCTGCCTGTGCCGCCAAACATCAGCCCATCACGCCCCCTAGCGTGGTCAAGTCCCCTGATTTTAGCGAACTCTCTACCAAAAGCTGCAAGAACGGCGAAACCATCAGCACGCCTGCTACTTTGGCACTGGACAAACAGGGCAAAGTAACCTTAGTGTCAGGACTCACCATCAAAGACAAACAATTGGCACGTCAAATCAAAGAAAAGTTCAAACAAGCCAAATATACACCCTATTTACAGCACGGCACACCCATCGCACGCCCCTTAGAAGTCAGTATCAGCTTGACCTGCCCGCAGCGTAAATGAGTCTCTTAGCCTCCATCTTGTCTTTATCACTCTTCTTATTAAATCCTGTGAAGCAGATAGAAAAATCAAGAATTCATACGCTCGCAAATTTAAGTTAATCTTGACTTCATTTAATCTTGACTTGATACGTTTGGCAGATAACCAACGTCTCTTTTGGCTTGCTCCACAGCATGAGCATTCATTCTTGAACAAGCATACTCATAAGAGGCAATAAAGTATTGAGCAAATTTACTGTAATCAGTCGGCTTACTCTCATGGTAATGGGCTATTGCCTTGGCATACTCTCCTATATGTCTTTGGGTAAACATGATAGGCATCTTATCGGCAGCCATTAAGGTGTACGCACACATATTTCTAGCCACGCTTTGATTGTCATCCATGAAATACTGTAAACAAGAAAGGCTTTGATGCACATAAACCGCCCTCTCAAAAGGGTTTTGTATTTTACTGTGCTCATTGGCGATGGTCTCCAACCCCATCTCCAACTGCCTCAAAGTGGCATAGGGCACATAAGAGCGACATCCAATAAGAATCGCTTCATTTCCAACCCAACCAAGTTTATCTTCTGCTAAAAGATGCTTAGCAGCAATAGCATGAACTTTTTTGACCAAATAAGCAAAAGATTTGGGATTTGCATTTGCCCTGCCTTTTTTGCTTTGGGCAACTTCTTGTGCCAGATAGCCAAAAGACTCATACATATTTTTTAACATTAACGTTTCTTTAAGATCCTTTTTACCACCAATTTTACCCATGGTAAAAAGCAGTTCGGCTTCTACTGGGCTGTATGTATTGCCTTCAAGTAAAGCTGATGCATAAGCGAACTCCATAGAAAAAGCCTCGATATTTCTTGGGGAAAATAGAACATCGCCATTGGAATGTCTATTGAGTGCTTCCAAATAATCTAATTGGTCTTTGGAAAAAATAGGGGTGTATATGAGCTTATCTTCATCATAAGAGATGGGTTTTTTGGGGTGGTTTATAGAAGATTTTTGCAGGATTGATTTGCTCATCATATTACCAGTAGTTCAATTATATTAAAATAAACCATCAAAATCATTCATAAGAAAAATGCCTTGCTTTATCCAACCAATCTGACACGATGTTTTTTGTCTTGTCTTCTTTGATGTGATTTAAAGATTTTTCCAATAGAGCAAAAGCCTTCTCTTTGTCACTTGGCAGCTCCATGAAATCATCAAAGCCATAAAAGCCAATGACAGAACAAGGATTTTTGCCTTGACTGGCAAGATAAATGACTAAGTCGGCGATGCTTCTTGCGTGATTGGCTGCCCAAACATTTTCTGAAAATTGTGGAATACCCATTTTACGCAAAATATCATTGACTTTAAAAATCCCATCATTCCCAAAGTAGGTGTTGGTGTCCAGTGTTGATATTGGTGACTTACTGCCCATAATGTGAGAAGGTGATAATTTTGAATCTTCATGCCAAAAACCCCTCTATGCCAATCCCCAGTGTTATTTTCGTAATCGGCAATATTTAAAGCCAGCATTCCACTAATATAGCAATCTGTGCTATATTCTAATTTTTATAATTCTTGATACAAGCCCATCGTCTCCCCTTATTCAAATTAATCAAAAACCCTCTAATGACTTGATAAACTCTTTGTGTTGACGGTCAAAACTGGCTCTCTGCTCTGCCTTTTTGTTCAGTTCGGCTTGCATTTGGGACGGCGTCTGCTTCGCCCAGTTGGTTGCTCTGCTCGCCACCTCTTGACGAAAGCTCTCGTCTTCCGCCATCCGTGCTGATGCTGTACTGGCTTCTTTCAGCCAATTTTGAACCCAAGAGTTTGTTAGATTACTTAAAGCATTCATGGTCTAGTTTACCTTATCTATGATGTTGGGCGTTGCTTAATTTGTTGTTCACTGTCTTGATATTGTAGCATGTTTAAGCGTTGCCAGTCGCAACCAAAATAAAAAAAGAGCGACTTGTTATGGTTCGCTCTTTTTATGATGATGTTCTAGACATGTTGTTTTCGTTTACTCTCAAAGAACAGCATGTCTATCACCACCAGTGCCATCCCGCCCATGATTGCCATGTCTGCAATATTAAAGACAGGATAATGCCACACATTGGCATAATGCACATGAATAAAATCAATGACATGACCGTATAAAAAACGATCAATGACATTACCAATCGCCCCACCCAACACCAAAGCCAATCCCCACGCGAGAATCTTGGCGTTTTTGGGAATCTGACGCAGATAATAGATGATGAAAAGCGACACCGCCACGCCCAATGCCGCAAAAAACCATTTTTGCCAACCACCCTGATTGGCAAGGAAGCTAAATGCCGCCCCACGGTTATAGGCGAGCGTCCAATTTAAAATCGGATCAATGACAGAGACGCTGTTGCCCTCCACCACGAGCCATTTTTCAAAAAAAATCTTCGTCGCTTGGTCAAGGATAAGCACGACAAACCCAATGAGATAATACAGATTTGCCTTATTGCCGTTAGCGGCGTAAGAGATGTTAGGCATAATGACGTGTCTCTCCTGCTCCGTCCACGTTAGAGACGCAGCGACCACACAGCTCAGGGTGGTGCTCGTGCGTACCGACATCTGTGCGAATATGCCAACAACGTACGCATTTGTGTCCTTCGGCTGGGCTGATGGTCACTTGGTTGTCGCCATCATCCTCGCTTTGGACTAAGGCAACATCGCTTGTGATGAACACAAATCTTGCTTCATCGCCCAGTTTTGACAAAGTGGTCAATGTCTTATCATCTGCCGAAATACTCGCCTTAGCGGTCAAGTTGGCACTGATGACTTTGGCGGTGCGAGCCTCATCCATGGCTTTATTCACCTCATCTTTCATCGCCAAAATCACCTGCCAATCCTCTGGCGTGACATCGGTCATAGCGGGGGTGGGTAGATGATACCATTCTTCGGCGAACACATACTGATGAGCCTCATCAGCACGGATAAAACCCCACGCTTCTTGGGCGGTAAATGGTAAAATCGGTGCAATCCATCTGATGAGTGCTTGGGCGATGTGATACAGGGCAGTTTGGGCAGAACGTCTGGGTTTGCCGTCTGCCTTGGTGGTGTAGGTGCGGTCTTTGATGATGTCCAGATAAAAACCGCCTAGACTTTGCGAGCAAAACATGGACACAGCTTGCACCACTTGGTGAAAATCCATGTCATGATAAGATTTGATGATGGCGTCCTGAGTGTCTTTGGCAAGGTGCAAGATGAACTTATCAAGACTGATGAGCTCCTCTAACGCCACGCTGTCAGTTCTAGGGTTAAAATCACTGGTGTTCGCCAAAAGAAAACGCACGGTATTACGAATGCGGCGATAGTTGTCCACCGCCCCTGCAAACACCTTTTGTCCTGCACTCATCTCATAACGATAGTCGCTGGACGCAATCCAAAGACGAAGCATGTCCGCCCCTGTCTTGTCAATCTCTTTTTGGGGCTCAATGATATTGCCCAGGGATTTGCTCATTTTGTGCCCTTTTTCATCCACCACAAAACCATGCGTTAGGACTTGCTTAAACGGGGCTCGCCCATAGATGGCTTCACTGGTGAGCAGTGATGTCTGGAACCAGCCACGATGCTGATCCGAGCCCTCTAAGTACATGTCGGCAGGGTTGGTCAGATTCTCATCTTGGTCCAGCACAGAACAGTGGGTCGTGCCCGAATCAAACCACACATCTAGCGTGTCGGTCACTTTATTGTACTGCTCAGCTTCATCACCCAAAAAGTCACTGGCGTCCATGTCAAACCACGCTTCAATACCGCCCTCTTCAATGACCTTGGCAACCTCCTCAATGAGCTCTAAGGTGCGTGGGTGCAGCTCTTCTGTTTGTTTGTGAGTAAAAAAAGCAATCGGCACACCCCAAGTTCTTTGGCGGCTGATACACCAGTCAGGGCGACCCTCAACCATTGCCTCAATGCGGTTTTGACCCCAAGCAGGCGTCCAAATCACCTCTTTGATGTCACTCAGTGCTTTTTGGCGTAAACCGCCTTGTTCCATGCTAATAAACCACTGGGGGGTAGCACGAAAAATAATGGGTGTTTTGTGACGCCAGCAATGTGGATAGCTGTGCGTGATTTTTGTGTGATGAAGCAGGTGCCCACTAGACGCCAAAGCGGCAATGATTTTTGGCTGGGCTTTATAGATGTGTTCGCCAACAAAAACTTTGGCACTCTCATTATAGACCCCTGTATCACCAACAGGATTCTCAACAGGCAGCCCATATCTTGTACCCACCACATAGTCGTCCACACCGTGTGCAGGGGCGGTATGCACCATTCCTGTTCCGCTATCAGCCGTCACGTGCTCGCCGATGATGAGGGGCACTTGACGCTCTTTGATGAGTGGATGTCTTGCATTTAGGGCGGTCAGTTGCTCGCCTTTGAGTGTGGCCAGCACTTGTGTCTGGGTGAGCCCCACTTCACGGACAAAGCTCTCCACCAACTCACTTGCCACGATAAGGGTAGCCGTACGTTCCATGGGCTTAGGGCTTGGCATGGTGTACTGCCACTTTTTACCGAGCTCACCCTCTATCTCTTTTTGGTAAGTGCCACCGATGTTCTTGACGGCTTTGGCAGAACGCTCGTTACCTTCGTGAATGTGAAAATGAACGTGATTTCTGTATCCAAAGGCGTGATTTAGCAGAGTCTGCTTGATTTGAGCATTAGCCCCTGTCCCCCAAAACTTCGGGGTCATGAAGGTAAAGCCAATGCCGATGCTGTCCTGTTCTGGCTGATCATCATAAAATCTGGTCGTGCCGATGATTTGCCCCGTTTTTTTGTCAATGATGGCATAGGCTTTATCTTTTAGGGCTTGCTCAAAAAAGGATTCAAATACCTCGGGCAAATGACGTTTGACAGGCATCAGCTCCCAAATGGCAGGGTTACTGGCACTATCTTGTAGCTCAGCTTTATCCGCCTTGGTCAGCACTCTTAGGGTAAAATCATCACCATCTAGCTCATCGGGTATGACAAAACTTGGTACTCTCCTACCTCTCACCACGGCATAATCTAGCTTATCATTCACCGCAATCGCTTGGTTGGCAGGCAGTGTCCAAGGCGTGGTTGTCCAGATGACCGCCTGTAACACCTCTTGTATACCAGCAAGCTCAGGCAGAACCTCTCGGTTCATGATGTCAAAGCCGACATAAATGGCGTCGGATTTTTTGTCCTGATATTCCACTTCCGCCTCGGCAAGTGCAGAACCACAATCCAAGCACCAGTTCACAGGTTTCATGCCACGCACGATGTGCCCGTTGTCATAAATCCTGCCCAAGGCACGTACGATGTTCGCCTCTGTCTTAAAATTCATGGTCAGATAAGGATTATCCCAATCCCCAAGTACCCCCAAGCGTTTAAAGTCCTTCATTTGTAGGGCGATTTGGCTTTTGGCGTATTCACGGCACAGACGACGAAATTCGGTGGCGTCCACTTTTTGTCCGACTTTACCGACTTGCCCTTCTACTTTTTGTTCAATCGGCAAGCCATGGCAGTCCCATCCGGGCACATACACCGCATCAAATCCTGAGAGGTTTTTGGATTTGGTGATGATGTCTTTTAAGACTTTATTGACCGCGTGCCCTAAATGAATCTGACCGTTAGCATAAGGGGGGCCATCGTGTAAGATGTATTTGGGCAAGCCTGCCTTAGCGGTACGAATCTGACGGTAGAGCCCATCTTTCTCCCAGTCATCTAGCCATTTTGGTTCACGCTGAGCTAAGTCGGCACGCATGGGAAAAGGTGTGTCGGCAAGATTTAGGGTGTTTTTATAGTCTTTTTGGACATCAGGGGTGTCAGTCATGGCATCGCTCTTTTTTGTATGGTTTATTTTAAATAACAGGGTATTATAACAATTTTTCAAAAAAGTAAAAGCGAAAAGAGCCGTTTTTGGTCAAATTTAAAAGTTCAAATAAAATTCATGTTTTACAATTTTTTCCTTTCACTCACAATAAAAATTCGGTATATTAATAGCAGATTGGACGTGCTAAGTTTGCACTCATCTAGACTCTAAACTACTCTAAACTAAGCTCTAAACCGTTTTTGTGTTTAGGTGATTTTTGTTTTCATCGTTTTTTATTCTTACAGACAAACATATCAGCTAGGTAAAGTGCCAAGCAGCGTATAAACCGCTTTGACTTTTAAGAGAACTTTGTGATTGACGACTGTCATTTTTATATGATTACTTCTAATAAGGTGTTACTTTATGAAAAATACCAACAAAATCCTATTTTTATTGCTGATTGGGGCGATGTTTTTGAGTGCTTGCACTGATAAACCAAACGAACCAGCCAAACCCTCTGAACAAAAATCCGATGTTGTTGCCCCACCA
>JBHCFR010000187.1:0-5756 GCA_041801945.1 Moraxella sp.
CACTGACATAGGCGTATAAACTGGCATCGGACATGAACCGTTTTAACTTACGGTCAATGGCGGTGGTGTCCAAGCTTGCCTCATCAATAGAGCCTGATACTTGGGATTTAAAGCCGTTATCGGCATAACTTTGGTTAAAAACAATCCCTGATTTACCTGCTTTTAAATTTTCGGTAACCGTGGCTAATTCGTTGCCGATGTTTGAGACAATGCCCATGCCTGTGATGACGACTCGTTTCATGCTAACTTCCCAATAAAAATGAATAAAGTTTACAAATGTAATGATGTTATTGTAACAAATTATGACTTAAAAAGCTAAAATTTTCAATCAAATTTTGTCTTAACTGATTATCCAAGCGTTGATGTCATAAAGTTGATGTCATAAAAACGGCGACTGGTGCCGCCGTTTTGGTTGTTTTACATGACCCTTCTATTGCATTAAAGCGTCTTAAAAAGGCATGTCATCATCCGCCACACCGCCAGAGGCAGGAGGTGTTACGGCTTTGGGAGCGGCTTTTTCCCTGCTGTCCATGTATGGATTGTTGTTCTTGGCGGAGGGTGCATGGGCATTCATGTCCTGACCATCGTACGAAGCGGGAATCTGTCCGCCTTGGATGGGCTGATTGGGGTTCTGGTTGGAATGAGGCTGCCCAAAACCTTGGTTGATGTTGTTATTTGGGTAGTTGGGCGTGTTTTGCCCGAAACCGTTTTGGGGTTGGTTATTAAATCCGCCTTGATGGGCACCACCTTGGTTGGCAAAATTATTGCCGCCATAGCCGCCGCCCTGATAACCTCCTTGACTGCCGCCTTGATGGTTTTGAGAGTGATACCCACCAGAGCCGCGGTTATCATAATAACCTTGACCGCCTTGATTATTATCACGTCTTTCTAGCATTTGCATTTGGTTGGCGCGCACCTCCGTGCTATAACGCTCTATGCCCTGCTGGTCAGTGTATTTGCGAGTGTGCAAACTGCCCTCAATATAAACCAGTGAGCCTTTATGTAAAAATTGAGCAGCAATCTCACCCAAACGATTAAATAGGCTGATTCTATGCCATTCGGTTTGTTCTTTTTGTTCGCCCGTATTTTTATCCGTCCAACGTTCGCTGGTAGCGACATTAATGCTGGTTAAACTACCGCCATTTTGGAATTGGCGAACTTCTGGGTCTTGACCCAATCTACCCACGATAATCACTTTATTAATACTTGCCATAATCATCACTCTACATTCATTTTATTGTCATTGAATCACACTTTATTGGAGCATGTCTCATCATCACACTGGGTGTCTTTTGTGTATTTAGAAAATTTGGTGGTTATTTAGAAAATTTGTCTAAATGTTTGCATTAAAATGGCTAAATCTTGATATTCATCAAAGTAAGAGAATCATATCCTCTGCACACTTTTGAAAAATACGAACAAGTCATCATCATTTTAATGGCAGCCATAACAACCATCAAGTAAAACACGCCCCAAACATGAACCCTCTGTGTCGGTTTTATCATTTTGTTGCCAAAAGTTGTTACCAAAAGTCATTTGACATATTCCTACTGCTGTTTATAAACATCGTTAGGCATGCGTACGACAATCCGAGCAACGCCCATGTCAATTAAAATAAGTCAGAATAAATACCCTGACTTATCGTATTTCTTGCAGTCAAGATGATGACCTTTATACTGCATAGTCTTCTAGTTTTTTGCCTTTGGCTAGGGCTTCTTCTAACCAAACAGGCTTACGACCACGACCTGCCCAAACGTTTTTTGGGTTCTGTGGATCACGATAGGCGACACTGCTTTCTTTTTGGGCTTTTTTGCCGACTTTTAAAATCTCTTCAATGGTCGTGCCATTTTCTTTGGCAATTTTTTTAAATTGCAAATAAGCTTCTTTTAAACCCTGAGCTTGCTTTTGTTTGATTTTCGCCTGAGTGTCTTTGGCAAGGGCTTCTAGCTCTTCTACACTCAATGCATCAATATTAACATTAGACATGGTATTTCCTCACATAAAAACAATCACCACCACGACTCTTACAGCGACTCATGATGATGCCATCTGTCGCATTAAAGTCTCTTGGGCAATGATGTTGGTTATAGTTAAAGTTTATCAAAGCCAATAGAGCCAAAACAAACTCATTATTCAAGAAAGATAAAAAATAAATTTTTATCGCAGGATTATATTAACATATTTTATTTTGAAAATACAAATCATTTATTCGTCTTTTTGGTCTTTGTTAACAATTTTTTGTCAGTTTCTAAAAATTGAGCATTATCCATATTATCCATCACGACTTTATCAGGGGCGTAATATTGGTTTAGTAAAGAAGTAGAATGATAAGGCACTAGGGCAGATGGCACAACATTTTTGGCGGCATTAATGTGTTTAATAGAATCATCAAAAAAGATGTGAGGGGCAAATGTTTTTAATACTCGTGTCTTTTCAATACCGCCCAAGAAAAAAGCCAAATCCACATTCACGCCCCATTCACGCAGCGTCTTAATGGCACGCATGTCAGCAGGTGCATTACGGGCAGTCACCAGTGCAATACGAATGGGATTATGGGTGCTGTCTAGGGTATCGTGAGGCAGGTTTTTTTTGCAGGGCGGAGAGCTTAATGAGAAAGTCTGCATAAGGACCCTTATCAATGGGCAAATCCGCCATCTTCTCTTCACGGTGATGAAAGGCTTGTAGTCCCTCTTGCTTGAACACCAGCTCCCCTGAATCATCAAATAAGACCGCATCACCATCAAAGGCAATCCGAAGCTGCTCGGTGTCCAGCTCCAAAATCTCCACAGGCGTGGCATCTAGCACGGCACAGGCACACAGCTTGGCGTCTGTCACGGCTTGGGCATCATCCACATTGGTGGTCAAAAATAAATCCACATCAAAATCATCAATGTAGTCCGCCACGCTCGCCCCTGAGATGAAGGCTGAGCGAGTGATGCCCAAATTACGCTCGCGTATGGCATTTAATACCTGTATGCCCAAATCAGGGGTGGATTTTGACACGATGACCACCTCAACAAAGGGGGATTCGTCATGGTATTCTTTGGGCTCTTGATATTTATTTAAGTTTAATAGGGCTTCAATCAAGGGATAGCCTGTGCCTTTTTGTAAGGGTTCATTCTCCACCGATTTCATGTACTCACTAAACCGAACGGAGGCGGTGTTTTTGTCTTCTTGCAAAAAACGTTGTAGCATGGCATCAGCTTCTTTTAGGTCAAATAATGCCGTCGCTGAGATTGCCACGATGAGCGTATTAGAAAAATTAACTGCCATAAAAACCTTAACTGAATGATTAAACCGATGATAACTCTTAAACCAAACACGAAACCAAACACGAAACCAAACACAAAGCAAGAAGATGATATTTGCAGCAGCGCTTAGCGGATAACAAGCCTGCCTTTAAATCGCAAGACACACCAAATCAAAATAAGACACATCCAAAAAACCCATCCATGACAGATGGGCTTGGGTTACATTACCTTTAACGCCAGATAAAAAAGCTGCAAACAGCACACGAAGGATAAGGTCCAGATGACCGAGCGAAATGTCGCCAAATTAGCAGCATAGGCCACCCCATAAATCACTCGCAGCAGCACATACAGCCACGCCACGCCATTCACCACGTTTTGTGGGACAAAACAATACATGGCGATGAGTACGGCACCGATAAATATGGGCAAGCTCTCAAAGCTGTTGGCTTGTGCGGCGTTCAGGCGGGCGGCAAGCCCTGTGGTTTTTGCCAAAAATTCACGTGGTGTCTCGTTGTCCACCTTGAAGCGAAATCCACCGACCATCTTGGCAAAAAAGGCGAAGACAAAGGGGAGGGCACATGCTGCCAAGATTGCCATGACCGCATAATCCACATCGCTGGGGACATATAAAATCCAATTCATGATTTTTTCTTAGTTTCTCATTTAAGTCAAAAGTCTATCGCCAAACTCATCCCAATCACCCCAACCTTACTCTGCCATCAGCTCAAAATCATGGGTGATGTTCACGCCGCCATCGGATAGCATTTTGGATGCCGAACAGTACTTGGTGGCGGACAGCTCTATGGCTTTGGCAACTTGTGCCTCTTTGACGCCCTGCCCTTTTACCACAAAATGCAGATGAATGTCGGTGAAGACCGCAGGGATGGCGTCCGCTCGCTTGGCAGAGACTTCACAGCGAACATCACTCACCTCTTGGCGAGATTTTTTTAGAATGCTCACCACATCATAACTGGCACAAGCACCTAGCCCCATTAAGATGAGCTCCATGGGTTTTGCCCCAAGCTCTTGGGCGGAATCCACCACCACCTGATGCCCTGAGCCGCTCACGGTCTCAAAATTAATCACGTCGTTTTTTAGCCATGTAATGCTGGCATTCATGTCGCTCATGGTTTCGCCTTATGTGTATCAAAGTAATGAGAAAATCATTGTAACACAATTGGGGCGGATAATGAGAGCAATTTTGGTGGCAGGCGTGTGAAATTGGCATTTAAAATTTGCTCATGGGCCTGACAACCAATCTGATGAAACAACAACCAAAATCATCTCCCAAGCCAAAATTTGGCAATTTTTTGGCAAGATTTACCACTTAGCAACATTTTTAAGCAAAATAACGTTACACATTTTGCTAAAAATTTGGTTTAATAGACAGCAATAATTTGCCAAAATTTTGGCGTTGATACATTAAGGTTTTAGTCATGATTGATTCAGACGGCTTTCGGGCCAATGTCGGCATCATCTTGGCGAACACAGAAGGGCAAGTACTTTGGACAAAACGAATCGGACACGACAGCTGGCAATTTCCGCAGGGCGGGATTGACAGAGGTGAAACACCGCTTGATGCGATGTACCGTGAGCTGCATGAAGAAGTGGGCTTGTTCCCCCATCATGTGGAAGTACTGGGCGTGACGCATGACTGGTTGCGTTATCGTCTGCCGAGACGCTATGTGCGTTCAGGGCAGGAGCCACTCTGTATTGGGCAAAAACAAAAATGGTTTTTGCTCCGCTTAGATGAACCAAACACCGATTTTATTCGCTTTGACACTGCCACCCCTGAGTTTGATGAATGGGCGTGGGTCAGCTACTGGTATCCTTTGGGACAGGTCGTGTCGTTTAAGAGGGGCGTGTACCAAAAGGCACTCTTGGAGCTCGCCGAGAGGTTACCTCTTAAAAGAGGGCTTAGACTCTAACTCTTAGCCTGCAACGAAAATAAGCCATGAATATCATGGCTTATTTTTTGCTCATCATAAGCAGGGCAGTGACATCAGTCTAAATCTGTGTCACCTGCCATGCCCCACCACCTTGCACTTCTAGTCTGATGTCATGATATTTTAACAAGGTTGAGCGATGTCCCACGCTGATGAATGTCGTGCCAGTCAGCTCATGGAGCATGCGATACATCGCATCTTCTAAGCCCTCATCCATGCTGGCACTCGCCTCATCTAAGAAAACGACCTTAGGGCGATGCAGTAGCACACGCGCCATGGCAAGACGCTGCTGCTCGCCCAGTGACAAAACGTGAGTCCAGTCATGATCGCCATAGAGTTTATCGGCTAGATGCCCCAGTTGTACGGCATTTAGCAGCTCGCCTACCCTCTCATCATGGATGTGCTCTGGCACAGGATGAGGATAGTAGAGCGTGTCAATGAGTCGCCCTTGGGGCAGATAGGGTTTTTGTGACAAAAACAGGGCATCGTTAGGGCAGACGATTTGCCCCTCTGCCCACACCCATAGCCCTGCCACTGTCCGCAGCAGCGTGGTCTTGCC
>JBHCFR010000188.1:0-5865 GCA_041801945.1 Moraxella sp.
AGGACGTGAGGGGCGTATGCTCCAAGAGTTTGGGGTGGCAGGCGGTGTGGTCGTCAGCTCAGTGGATGTCACTGGTTTGGCGGGGCAAGCAGGACTTGTGGCAGGGGACATTATTGTCAATCTAAATCACCTACCAACAGCCAACATGAGCGAGTTTGAGCGGGCATTAAAGAGCCTGCCCAAAAAAGGCGTTGTTACCATTGGCATCATTCGCGATGGCACGCCTGCGATTTTGGGACTGCGTATTGAATGAGCAGATGATGGGGTGGCATCACTTGCCACATGAGTCATGACACGGTTTGATTGGTTAGGTCTTGATTGTATCGCACGGGTCAAGTGCTGATTTTCTTGCCATGTTCTTTGACACAGACACCAAAATGCCTTTAAAGCTCATTTTATATTGGAAGTGTTTATGCCCCAGTACTGGCGATGGATTTTCTGGCTAGATTGGATCAAGGTATTTTATTTTTGATGATGACTGCCAAGACCAGTAGTCTTGCAATCTTTAATAAAAACATCTTCATAAAATAATTTATTCAAGATGGTTCAAAAATAACAGTGAAAGTGCTAAACTAGGTCATTTATGACAGAAAAAAGACAGATTTGGGTATCTTATGACAAATTATGATGACATGAAGGCAAAACTGCAAGGTTCAATGACCGCCCTCATCACTCCCATGACCGCAGAGGGTGCATTAGATTATGAGGCACTGGGCAAGCTCATTGATTGGCAGATTGACAATGGCACCCATGCACTGGTGGCAGTGGGGACAACAGGAGAGTCAGCCACCTTATCCATGAGCGAACATGGCGATGTGATTGAATTTTTTGTCAAACGTGTGGCTGGCAGAGTGCCTGTCATCGCAGGAACAGGGGCGAATAACACCGCAGAAGCGATAGAGCTAACCGCCCATGCCAAGGCAGTGGGGGCGGACTTTGCCTTACTTGTCGTGCCTTATTACAATAAGCCCACCCAAGAGGGCATGTATCAGCACTATAAAGCCATCGCCGAAGCGGTGGACATTCCCCAAATCCTATACAACGTCCCAGGGCGTACTGTCGTAGACATGGCAGAGGAGACAGTGGCACGTCTTGCAGACATTCCAAACATCGTTGCCATCAAAGATGCGACAGGGGATTTGGTGCGTGGCGAATCGCTCATCAAGCGGGTGGCAGAGCGATTGGTGGTGTTGTCAGGCGATGATCCGACTGCCTTAGGATTGATGAGAGTCGGTGCAAAAGGCAATATTTCGGTCACCTCAAACATCATCCCTAACACCATGAGTCAGATTTTTAGTTTGGCATTAGAGGGTAGATTTGATGAGGCGAGTCTCATCAATAAAGACATTGAGCATTTACATAAAGACCTATTTTGTGAGTCTAGTCCGCAGCCGACCAAATACGCCCTATATAAGATGGGCATGATTGACAAAGGCATCCGTCTGCCTTTGGTGTGGTTGTCGCAGGAGAATCAAGCATTCATTGATCAGGCGCTGCAAAAAGCCAATTTGATTTAAACCGATAAGCGAGAATAACATGACAATGCTAAAATTTATCGTCGCTACCATGGCAAGCGTGGTGCTTTTGACAGGCTGTCAGAGCATCAAAAATGTGCTTGGCAAGCGTGATAATGGCAGTTTGGATTACCTCCACGCCTCCAAGCTAGACCCCATCCGCCTACCTGCCAATCAGGAGTCCGCCCCTTTTGTGCCACTCTATGAGGTGCCGAGTGTGGCAGGCGAGGTGATACCCATGACCAATGAGTCAGGCAAGCAGTACCAATTACCAAGACCGCCACAAGTGCGATGATGATTTGGGCATGAGTGTTCATGCCTTTTTATTTTGATAGGATGGAGAAACCCATGCAAAAACAAGCCCTGCTTTATACTGGTAAAGCCAAATCTGTCTATGAAACCGAAAACCCCGATTATCTGATCATGCATTTTCGTAATGATGCTTCTGCCTTTAATGGCGAGAAAATTGCTCAGCTTGATCGCAAGGGTAAGGTTAATAATCGCTTTAATAGCTTTGTCATGAACAAACTTGCCGAGGCGGGGATTGAGACGCATTTTGAGCGTGAACTGTCAGAAGATGAGGTGTTGGTCAAGCGTCTGACCATGATACCCGTAGAATGTGTGGTGCGTAACTATGCCGCAGGTGGACTCATGAAACGTTTGGGGCTGACCGAGGGTTTGGCACTCATGCCGCCAACCTATGAGCTGTTTTATAAAGATGACAAGCTGGGCGACCCCATGCTTGCTCCCTCGACTGCCATCGCCCTAGGCTATGCCACCGCAGATGAGTTAGAACAGATGAGCGTGATTACGCATCAGGTCAATGATGTCTTGACCAAGCTTTTTGATGAGGCGAATCTCATGCTCGTGGATTTTAAGCTGGAATTTGGCAGATTTCATGGGCGAGTGATTTTGGGCGATGAGTTTTCCCCTGATGGCTGTCGTCTGTGGGATAAAGAGACCAAAAAGAAACTGGACAAAGATCGCTTCCGCCAAGGTTTGGGCGATGTTGTTGAGGGTTATGAAGAAGTGGCAAGACGTCTGGGTGTGCCACTGGACTGATTGGAGGCTGTTTGTGCCACTCATCCTGCCAAACTAAACTTAAATCTGAGAGAGTTATGCTAACCAAACGTATCATCGCCTGCCTTGATGTCAAAGATGGACAGGTCGTCAAAGGGGTGCAATTTCGTGGACATGAAGTTGTTGGGGATATCATAGAGCTTGCCAAACGCTACGCAGAGGTGGGCGTGGACGAGCTCGTGTTTTATGACATCACCGCCTCATCAGATGGACGCACGGTGGATAAATCATGGGTGGAGCAAGTGGCACAGGTCATTGACATCCCCTTTTGTGTGGCAGGGGGCATTCGCACGCTGTCTGATGCAGAGACTTTATTTAATTATGGGGCAGATAAGGTGTCCATCAACTCCCCCGCCCTTGAAAATCCAGACTTCATCAGTCGTCTTGCCGATCGTTTTGGGGTGCAGGCGGTGGTGGTTGGTATTGACAGTTGGCAAGATGATGAGGGTCGCTACTGGGTCAATCAATACACAGGCGATGAGCGTCGCACTCGTCAGACGACTTGGCAGGTGATGGATTGGACTCGGCGTGTGCAGGAGCTTGGGGCAGGCGAGATTGTGCTTAACATGATGAACCAAGATGGTGTTCGTCAAGGCTATGATTTGACCCAACTGGCACTGGTAAAAACCCAGTGCACGGTGCCTCTCATCGCCTCAGGAGGGGCGGGGGAGATGAGCCATTTTTATGACGTGTTCAAGCTTGGCGTTGATGGGGCGTTGGCGGCAAGCGTGTTTCACAAAGGCATCATAGACGTGGGTGAGTTAAAGACATATTTGCATGAGCGGGGTATCGCCATACGACCTGTGACATCTCGCCATGTCGCTTAAATAAACCAGTAAAAAAAGGCGTGTATTCGCCTTTTTTATTATTTTTTATATAAAAATACATATGTAAACTTTTAATTTTAAAAAAACGTGCTAGAATAGGATAATTGTAACAAAATTTTAGGAAGAGCCCATGAACAAGCAGTCTTTACCCTCAGTACGCCCCCCCAAACTCCCTCATCACGAACGCCCCGATTATGAAAGGGTGGTGGTCACAGGCATGGGGGCGATTACGCCTGTGGGCAATGATTTGCAAACCATCTGGACGAACTTAACTCATGGCGTGAGCGGTATCTGCACCATACCAGATTTTGGGGGTTTGGACATGAGTGAGTTTCGGTCTCGTATTGCAGGGCTCATCAAGGGATTCAACGCCAAAGAGTTCTTGAATCCCAAAGAGGTTCGCCGCTTTGATGAGTTCATGCATTATGCACAGGTGGTCTCCGCCCAAGCACTCTTTGACGCAGGACTCATCGATGACATCAAGGGAGATAGCCTGCCCGTCAAGGTGGATGGCGAACGTTTTGGGGTGGTGATGGGGTCAGGCATCGGAGGGATACAGACCATCGAAGACAGTCGCGATGTCATAAGAACACAAGGCGTCAAAAAAATCTCACCATTCATCATCCCCGGCTCTATTGTCAACATGCCAGCAGGTCTCATTGCCATCCGCCATGGTCTAAAAGGAGCGAATCTGGCCACCGCCACCGCGTGTACGACTTCAACGCACGCCATCGGCTTAGGAGCAAGGCTGATTGCTCATGGGGATTTGGATGCGGTGCTGGTCGGTGGTAGCGAGAAAGCCTCCACGCCGCTTGGCATGTCAGGCTTTGGTGCGATGCACGCCCTATCCATGCGTAACGATGAGCCGACAAGAGCAAGCCGACCGTTTGACAAGGACAGAGATGGTTTTGTGCTTGGAGATGGGGCAGGGGCACTTGTGTTAGAAAGCCTCGCCCATGCTAAGGCTCGTGGGGCAAGGATACTTGCCGAAGTGGTGGGGTTTGGCATGAGTGATGATGCCAGCCACATCACCGCACCTCCAAGCGATGGTAATGGGGCAAAGCGTGCCATGATGAATGCTTTGGCAGATGGCGGTATCAGCCCTAGTGATGTTGGCTACATCAATGCTCATGGCACAAGCACGCCTGCGGGGGATGTGGCAGAGAGCATGGCGATAGAAAGCCTGTTTGGTAAAGACATCTTGGTCAGCTCCACCAAGTCCATGACGGGGCATTTGCTTGGGGCGGCAGGGGCAGCCGAGGCGATATTTACCGTACTTGCCTTGCAGCACCAGACCTTACCCCCGACCATCAATCTGGACAACCCAGATCCTGCTTGCGTGCTTGACTACATCCCCCACACAGCACGAGAGGTGAAGGATGTGAACTACGCCATCTCAAACAGCTTTGGTTTTGGTGGCACCAATGGCAGCTTAGTGTTTGGGCGTTGGCGTGAGTGATGTCATAAAATAACCCTGTTTTAGAACAGGGTTATTTTATGTTTGGGACTAGTAAGCACCTAGATAAGACATCTGGGCAAGGTTATTTAACCAGTCTGGCTTTATGATGTGATGTCAAAATCATCTCTTGAATGAGTTGGGTGTTAGTTTTAATGAATCAGTTTGAGCCATCTTTAAAATAACCAAAGTGGCAGCAAGATAATGTTAGCACTCACGGATGACGCCTGATGACACGCACTAAGCTAAAACACTCACCATGATAGCCAAAACAACTATCGCCCACGAAACACCTCCCACAGCACCATGCCTGTCGCCACGCTCACATTGAGGCTTTGTGGTCGGTCTGGATTCTCTATCATCGGAATATAGACGAGCGTATCACACAGCTCACTGGTCAATCTTCTCATGCCATCCCCTTCTGAGCCCATGACGACGGCGACTTTGCCACTAAAATCACAACTTGCCAAAGGACAAGCTGTCTCATCTAGTGCTGTGCCAAACACAAACACGCCCGCCGATTTTAGCTTATCCAAGCAGCGAGCCAAATTGGTCACTGCCACCACAGGCACGCTCTCTGCACCGCCCACCGACACTTTGGCAACTGTCGGAGTTAGTCCCACACTCTGATGACGTGGCACGATGACCGCCGATACCCCAAGAGCAGCTGCCGTACGCAGACACGCCCCAAGGTTGTGAGGGTCAGTAATCTGATCTAGCACCAACAGCACACAGTCATCCGTGATAAACCCATCTAGCTCATGCTCATCTAGCATGGCACGACTGCGTGCAGACAGAACCACGCCTTGATGTTGGGGGCTGCCACACAGTTCGGTCAAGCTGTCCTTGTGAGCACTCTGAACTGACACACCAGCGGACGTGGCTAGGGCGATGATGTCATCGTGATGGTCGCTTCTGTGGCTGCCATGCTGATCAGAGCTTTGTATGAACAACGCCTTGGCATCTAGGGGGCGTGTCTTTAGAATCG
>JBHCFR010000189.1:0-3833 GCA_041801945.1 Moraxella sp.
CATGGAATGCGTGTTCCATAACGATGACTTTGGGGCGTTTTTTGCCTTGCTGATGGGCGTATAAGCGAGCTAATTTTAGGGCACATTCATTCGCCTCAGCCCCAGAATTGGCGAAAAAGACCCGATCCATGTCCGCTTTTTCACAGAGTATCTGCCCTGCCTTTTCTTGCCAGTCAATATGATACAGATTGCTCGTGTGAATGAGGGTATCAGCCTGTTCTTTTATGGCTTGGCTGACATCAGGGTGGCAGTGACCCAGCCCACACACAGCGATGCCTGTCAGAGCGTCCAGATAAGCCGTGCCGTCAGCGGTATACAGATACGAGCCTTGCCCACGAACAAAAGAGATGGGCTGGCGAGCATAGGTGGGCATAAGAGATGACATGGTGATTCCTAAGTGTTAAGTGCTAATGTAAGTCTTGATGAATGGTGTCTTTGGGATTATTCTTTTGCCAGCTCGTCACTAAATGGCGTGTCCTCGGCTGCCACACGGTAAGACTCATCTGCCCACGCCCCCAAATCAATGAGTTTGCAACGCTCACTACAAAAGGGTCTGGTAGGATTATCCGCCCAAAAGGTCGGTTTTTTGCAGCGAGGGCAAGGATGGGTCTTAGGGGCTGCCTTAGGCAGGCTGTCAGAGGTGGTCATAAGAGAGGATTGGCGTTAAAATTACCATTTTAACAAATTTTTCTCATCTGTACAAAATGAGTTTAAGGGCTTTGAATGACTTTTTGTTTTGATAGTGTTAAATAAAAAGACGGTAGGGTGCTTGCAGACACTATCATAGGTGGTAGACCAGATTTGAAGGTGCGTATGATGCACCTCTACGCCAACCCCTATGAACAAGGACAAACATAAAGATGTGTCACAAATACACCAAGTTAAGGAGTTAAGAAAAGTACGTAACCATCACACAAAGTTGATGGTTTTTAGAGAGTGCTTAGATAAGGGCAAAAATGAGCGGTTGCATTGGTGATGAAATGAAGGGAGTGTGAGGCATACAATATGGAAGTCTTAACCATTAATCAAGATATGATCGGGTTAATTAAAAAACAAGATTATAGCATTAATTGTAGTTAGTCTCTATATAATTTTGAAAATAGTCAATAATTTAAGGGTATTTATTTGAAAAAACCTTTGTAAAAATCATTTTTTATGGAAAAATATTAATAATATTTTATTATTATATCATTGATAAATGTAAATAATTTTGCTAAAATAACTACATTCATAAGATTATCATATTACATAATATGTAAATCTTATGAATGTAGTTATTATTTTAAGATAAATTGTGAATACGCAATTTTAATGATTGTCTTGAATTGGAGCTTATATATGAGAAAATCACCTTCTGTACTGGTTGTAAGTTTGGCTATTGTAAGCTTATCGGTGAATTATGCTCAGGCAGAAACACCAACGGGCAAATATTGTATCATTGAATCAGGCTGTAAAAACCCAATGGTGAGCAATGCTGCGATTACCACACCGAATCATTTAGCCACACAGGTAGGTCTTGATATTTTACAAAAGGGCGGCAATGCAGTGGACGCAGCCATCGCCGCAGCATCCACTTTGGCTGTGGTCTATCCACAGATGAACACGATTGGCGGTGATAATTTTTGGCTTATTTATGATGCTAAAACAAAACAAATACACGCTTTAAATGCCAGCGGTCGATCAGGTGAGCAAGCCACGATTGATTTTTATACTTCAAAAGGTTATACAAAAATTCCTAGCAGGGGTTATTTGGCTGCCAACACCGTGCCAGGGATTGTTTCAGGCTGGGATGCTGCCCACACCTTTGCACGCAGTCATTTTAATAACAAGGGATTGGCATGGAATAAGCTGTTTGATAAAGCCATCAACTATGCCCAAAATGGTTATGTTGTATCTCCATCTGTCGCTCGTTGGCAACAAATCAACACCGATATTAAAGATCCAGAAGCTCGCAATTTACAGCGATTTGATGAATTTCGCCGTGTATATTTAAAACCTGATGGCAGTCCTTATCAGGTGGGTGAGGTACATCGTCAGCCTGATTTGGCACGCACATTAAGCACCATTGCCAAAGAAGGGGCATCCTCATTTTATACTGGTAGCATTGCAAAAAGCATCGTTGCCGACCTTCAGGCACATGGTGGCGTGCTGACGCTTAATGACTTTGCAAGTCACCGTGCCGACTGGGTCACACCGCTTTCAGTGCCATATAGAAATTATACTGCCTACAACCTACCGCCCAATACTCAAGGAATGGCTTCTTTGGAGATTTTAAATATTTTAAACAATTTTGACTTATCCAAGATTGAAGAAGGCTCTGCAGATTATTATCATCTTTTGGTAGAGGCGACCAAAGAAGCTTTTATTGACCGAGATACTTATTTGACCGATCCAGATTTTTCCAAAATTCCTACGGAACGACTGCTGTCGGCTTCACATGGCAAGGCACAAGCAGCACGCATTGACATGACACGGACAGCGGGTAAAAATCCACCATTAGAACCCAAAGGAGATACCATTTGGCTTGGCGTCATTGATAAAGATGGCAATGCTGCGTCGCTGATTCAAAGTATTTATCACGATTTTGGTTCTGGTATTGTTGCAAAAAACACAGGCGTACTATTGCAAAACCGTGGCAGTTTCTTCTCCTTGGATCCTAAGCACATTAATCATTTACAACCCAAAAAACGTACCTTTCATACTCTAAATGCAGCCATGATTTTGGATAAAGATCAAAAACCAGTATTAATCTATGGTACGATGGGTGGTGAGGGTCAGCCACAAACCCAAGCAGCCATCGCCACTCGTGTTATTGATTACGGTCTAAGTGTCCAAGATGCAGTTGCTGCCCCGCGTTGGTTATATGGTCGCACTTGGGGTGCAGAATCAAACTCATTGAAGCTTGAAGGGCGAATTGATGATGAAGTTATCAAAACCCTAGCAGATCGTGGTCAACCTGTGGAAGTGCTAGATGATTATACCGATACCATGGGTCATGCCGGTGCAATTCAAATCAATCAACAAAGTGGCGTTATCTCAGCGGCAACCGACCCAAGAAGCGACGGTTTGGCAGCTGGATATTAATGTGTGTGAGTATTAGTTTAGAACTAAAAAACACCTTGGACATCATCCAAGGTGTTTGGTGCTAGCTATCATTAGTGTGATAAGCAATTTTTGGATGTACTACTATGACAAACAACATATCAATCAGTAAATGCAACTTTGCAAGGCGGCTATTCATGTTTCATTTAAGGATGTTAAAGACATATAATATGTATCTGATGCTGATGTTGTGTAAGAATCCATTTAAGTGTAGGAAGAATTAACAATGTCGACGAATTTGGCTAAGATGATGCTAAGGCGTATGAGAAGTATTGAGGCATTATGGGGGTGGAGAAGCCAACAGAGTTGCACCCACCAATGAGAGATGAGGATATAGATGAGTCATAAATAACACCAAATCAAACAACCTTATCACCCAGTTAATTCACCACACTAATCCCCTCCTTCTTAATGATGAAATGATGAGATGTTTTCTTATTTAGAAATTCATCAAACCTCTCATTATGCCCTCCCCTGTCATTCACATCTGCCGTTGGTTGCATCCCCTCTTTGTTCATCTGCATTTTAATCTGTGATTTATCTAGGTGTCATATAGGCGATCTGAATGACCGTCACTGCCTAATAGCCACCGCTATCCCACACCTCCCTCATGCCATCCCTCACACTGCCTAAGTAGAGAAAATGACTCAAACTGTGCTAAAATAGCCGCCACACATTATTATGATAAATCACCTGCCATGACCATTCCTTCTAGTATTCTTTTTGTTTGC
>JBHCFR010000190.1:0-3162 GCA_041801945.1 Moraxella sp.
ACTTAGGTGATAAATAATGTTGGGTGATCAATGATGAGGGTGATTGTGATGGCTTATGTCGGTGTACGCATGAATGAGCTTGGGGCGTGCATGACGTTTTGATGATTTTGCTTTTATCATCACCATCATCCCTGCCTTGCCATCCTCATGATCTTAGGTTGTTATTTTGACTCATGACTGTTTGACATCACGCTAATTTTACCTTGTTTTGTGTAAAAAAGCTAATACACCGTTAGGCGATGACGATTTTTTTCAAGGGTTTTCTCGCCAATGCCTTTGACCTTGGTCAAGTCGTCCACTGTCTTAAATGGCCCCATCATCTCACGATAATCAATGATCGCCTGTGCAGACTTTGCTCCCACCCCTGTCAGTGTGGCAAGCTCGCCTGCACTGGCGGTGTTGATGTTGATTCTCTGGTTGGTGACGTCTTGGACAGCTTCTTTGGCAATGAGAGCCCCATAAGCCAGTTTGGGGTCGCCATAGCACTGATCTGCCCAAGCTGGATGTACCACAAGACACCAAAGCAGCCCCCACACCCAAAAGCCCCTTTGTTTATTTTTCATGGGTTTTTGCCATCTCCCAGTACTCATCCATCTGTGCCAAATCACTCTCTTCAAACGTTTTGCCAGCATCCAATAACGACTGCTCCACAAAAGCAAATCGGCGTTTGAATTTGGCATTGGTTTTTTGCAGTGCCATCTCGCTGTCTATGCCCAGATGGCGAGCCAAATTGGTTAGGGCAAATAAGCAATCGCCCAATTCGTTTTCTATTTTTATCTTTTGGGCTTGGCTGATTTTATCTTGTTGATGATGAAAATGATCGTGGGGCAACTCAGCCTTTAATTCGCCAATTTCTTCTTCTATTTTGGCAAGTACCTGACCGATATTATCCCAATCAAAGCTGACTTTGCCTGCTTGTTTTTGCAAGTTTTGGGCGGTGTTTAATGCCGTTCCTGCTTTGACATCAGACAGCAGGCGTTTGGGTTTGCCCTGATTTTCTAGGCGTTTAATCTCCTCCCAACGTTTTTTGACATCGTCATCGGTGTTTAGATTTTCTTTGTCAAAGACGTGAGGATGACGGCGGATGAGCTTCTCCATCAGCGTATGAATGACATCGCCCATGTCAAACGCCCCTTGCTCTTGATACAGGTGCGTATGAAACACCACTTGCAAAAGCACATCGCCAAGCTCGCCTTTGATGTCGTCCACATCATCTAACAACACCGCTTCTATGAGCTCATGGCTTTCTTCTAAAAGATAAGGCAGCAGGCTTTCATTGGTCTGTTTTTTGTCCCAAGGGCAGTCTTGGCGTAGGCGTGCCATCAATTTTAATAGGTCGTCCAACTCTTGGCTAGGTTTCATCTGATTTGTTTGCCTTAATAAAAACTCCCCTATTGTAGCAAGGGGAGTTTTAAGGTGCAATGGATTTTTCCCATCACTGAGCCAAATCAGCAAAGAGTGCCGTGGACAAATAACGCTCGCCCGATGAGGGGATGACCACCACGATAAGCTTGCCTGCATTTTCTGGACGGCTTGCCACTTGCAGGGCTGACCATACCGCCGCCCCTGCACTGATGCCCACCAGTAGCCCTTCTTTTTCTGCCATTTGACGTGCTGTGGCAAAGGCGGATTCTGTCGTCACGGTGATGACTTCATCGTAGATTTGGGTGTTTAAAATGCTAGGCACAAAGCCGGGGGCGAGCCCTTGTAATTTGTGTGGACCTTTTTCGCCGCCGCTAAATACAGGCGAGTCCGCTGGCTCTACCGCCACGATTTGCACGCCCTCTTTTTTGCTTTTTAGCACTTCGCCCACGCCTGTAATCGTCCCGCCTGTGCCAATGCCTGCCACGACGATGTCCACTTGTCCATCGGTGTCACGCCAAATCTCTTGGGCGGTGGTTTCACGGTGGATTTTGGGGTTGGCAAGGTTGTCAAATTGGCGTGGCATGAAATAGCCGTCTTGGGCAGCAAGCTCGTTCGCCTTGGCAATCGCACCGCCCATGCCATCTGCCGCAGGGGTGAGCACGAGCTTCGCCCCATAAGCACGCAATAAGGCACGGCGTTCAAGACTCATGCTCTCTGGCATGGTGATGACAAGGCGATAGCCACGGGCTGCACACACCATGGCAAGCCCAATCCCTGTATTACCACTGGTCGCCTCAATGATGGTGGTGGTCTCTGGACTGATTTGCCCTGCCCTCTCCGCTTCGTCAATCATAGATAAGGCAATGCGATCTTTGACCGAGCTGGCTGGGTTGAAATATTCTAGTTTGGCGACCACACGAGCGGGCAGTCCTTCGGTTAGGCGATTTAATGCCACTAGAGGCGTGTTGCCGATGAGGTCGGTGATGTTGTTGGCGATGTTCATGGGTTCTCCATTTAAAATGATACTTAGTGGCTAGCATAACAAATTTTTGATGAATTTTATAGGTAAAATTGGTGTGGTGCTATGCCATTTTGGAATTTATAAAATGATGATAAAGTTTCACAGTAAAATTTATGTTAAAATAAAAATAATTTAAGTACTTATAAAGGAATTTTATGAAAATTATCCTTGTTGCTGTACTGCTCTGTCTATCTTTTAACGCCTTCGCCAAAGACCCCCACTTGTCTACAAAATGGCAAAACCCCTCTCCCTTACACCACGCCTTTGACGATGGGTTGGATGCTCCCATGCAAGTCTTTCATGGCATGATGACATTAGACGGTGTGGTACGTTTATATTGGATGGACAATGCTGAGCTTTGGGTCAGTTTTACGCCCACGCCATTTAGCCGAAACCACTTGCCTTTTATCAATGATGATTATCATGAAAAAAACATAAAAATCCGACTAAATAGCACACCCCTTGACAAACCTGTCGTCTATAATGATGAATACGAACTCATGTCCACTCACGCCCCTTTGCCTGATAGTGAAAAAATGATTTGGGAGAATTTTAAAGACATTCCAGCATCATTTTGGCAAAATAAAACAGGCGAGCTTTCACGTCCTGCCGCCATTACCATCAATGCTTTTGGCATGAACATGGAATGCGATAAGAGGCAGTATTTTGCTACCGCCATAGACATGAAACCACTTGCCCAAAAAACACAAATCAAACCTGTTACTGGTTGCTAAATTTTAAGGAAGTTTTATGACCCAATTTCCCCCCATTACTCT
>JBHCFR010000191.1:0-3541 GCA_041801945.1 Moraxella sp.
GTCTGCATGTCAGCCAGCAGCTGGCAGGGGTGATAATCATCGGTTAGGGCGTTAATGACAGGGACAGAGGAATGCTTGGCAAAAGTCGTCACACGCTCATGAGCAAAGGTGCGTATCATCACGATGTCAGTCATGGAGCTGATCACGCGTGCTGAGTCTTCAATGGGTTCGCCACGTCCTAGCTGAGTGTCGTTAGGCGACAAGAAAAGTGCCTGTCCGCCAAACTGTCCCATGCCTGTCTCAAAAGAGACACGAGTGCGAGTGCTTGATTTTTCAAAAATCATGGCAAGTGTTCGTCCGACAAAGGGACGATAAATCTCGCCACGATGTTGCATTTGACGAAGCTCACTGGCTCTTTGAATGACTTGACGTAATTCGTCTTTGGATAAGTCAAGCAATGTTAAAAAATGACGAGTGCTCATAAAAATCCTTAATGATAACAGGGTAAACGGTTAATAATAGCAAGGCTTCACTGTTTTGACAAGAGATTTGTGCTTAATTTCGTGGGTGCTCGCAAGGGTTATCATGAGCTGATTTTTTGGTCAATCTTTGCAAGCAGTGCTCGCAGCATGGCGTATTCTTTTTGGTCAAGTTGCAGGCGAGAAGACAGCCGTGATAGGCGTTTGGGCAGATCTTTTAGGTCGTCATCACGAGCAAGATTGAGCCTAAGCAGTAGGGCGGTGATGGCATCGTCTAGCCCACGTTTTTGGGCGTGTGTGATGGCAGGTTCGTCCCAGTCGGTGCGATGGTGGATGTCCAGCTGGTATTTTGGGTGGTTTTGATTGTAATTGGCGGTATCTGTGGCAAGCTCTGGGCTGTGCTGATAAAAATAATCATAAAGGGTGCTTGATATGACCTGAACGGCACTGGCGACATTTAGGACAGGATAGGTGGGATTGGCAGGGATTTGAACATGATAATCAGAAAGTGCCATCTCATCGTTGGTCAGCCCCCTATCTTCACGCCCAAAGACAAGGGCGATGGTGGCAGAGGGGTTTTTTTGCAAAAAATCATGGCTTAGAGTGGCACATTCGCTTGGGGTGATGACAGGTTTGGGCAGATGGCGAGAGCGAGCGGACGCCATGCAGATGAGTGCGTGTGGTGCTAAGGCGGTCTCTATGGTGTCGGTGATGGTGGCGTAATCTAGGATGGATGTCGCTCCTGCGGCATGAGCGTAACTGGTGTCATCAATGGGCAGACGAGGGGCGACCACAGTCAAGTGAGATAACGCCATGGTGTGCATGGCACGAGCCGCCGAACCGATGTTGGCAGGCAAGGTGGTATTTACCATGATGACATGAATGCGACCAAGTAGTGCATCTATGGTCATCGTCTGTTCACTAGAACACATGTAAAACCTCTAAATGTTAAATGGGTGGTAGGCATCATCTGACACCCTAAGATGATATGGGTCAGCCATGTCTATTTGATTACTAAGTCCGACCCAAAGGTGTATCTTAGGCGATTTAAATGGTCATCAGAGGGGTATAGACGAAAACGCTCATTGACAAACACCTTACAAATACTGCACTCATCGTACAAATATAACGATACAGGCAGGCAGCCATCAGGGGAGGCACCATCAGAATCAATGATGACACCTCCTTCTTCGGTGGTCGTTTGTGATTTGATGAAGCTGGCAATCTCATCGGGGTTTGGTGGGGCATTTTCTTTTAATAAGCTGGTCAGTACCCCCAGTCGTTCGTTGTCATGGCTGTGAAGTTTAATGTGAATCCCCTCCAAGGCATTTAGGCGAGACTCAATCACGCTCTTGCCTGCGTGTAGGCGTGCATAGATTCGCCCATCATTATCATTCACACTAATGCGTGCGATGAGGATGACGCCATTGAGATTATTTATCTGCTCCCAATCTTTTTTGTCAATTTTCGCCAGCGTTTGTATGTTTAGGCGTTTGGGATTGAAGTTCTTGTCCGCCTTGGCAAGATGGGCGTATTTGGCGGTCAAGGCGGCATTAAGGCTGATACTACTTTCAAGCAGGGGCTGAACTTTTAGGTATTTATCGCCATAACAGCTCAGCTCCAAGCGACGGCTGCCATCATCTAGCGTGATGGCAACACGATTACCAAAGTTGGCAACATCGATGACGAGTCCTGCGACCAGAGCGAATTTGCCATAAGCGGTCTCAGAGACTTCACTTAGGTTTGCAACATTGGTATAACGAGATATCTCATCACGATAAGCATCCATGGGATGACCTGTCAAGTAAAGCCCAAGCGTGTCTTTCTCTCCACGCAAACGTGTCTGCTCGCCCCAGATGACATCAGGTAAGGGCGGGGCGATGGACAGACCCTCATCTACTTCGGCAAATAAATCAAAGACACCCGCCTCGGCGTTGGTACGGTTTTGATGGGCGACCTCCATCGCTAGGGGCAACTGCTCCCACAGACCCCCTCGGATGTGGTAAGAAGTGTTTTTGCCGTGAGTGCCAAGCAGCTCGGGGCGTAATACGCCTGCAAAATCATCAAAACAGCCAGCACAGATGAGGGCTTCTAGCGCTCGTTTGCCGACTTTTTTGGTGTCCACCCGATTGCAAAAATCATATAAATCTTTAAATGCCCCTTCACTTCTTGCCTTGACGATACTTGCTACTGCATCCTCGCCCACGCCCTTGACCGCACCCAAGCCATAGATGATGGTCTTAGCATCACGTGCCACAAAGTGAAACTGGCTGTGATTGACCGAAGGGGGCAGCACTTCTAAGCCAAAATTATCCTTACAGTCACTGATTAAGAAGACCACCGTATCGGTGTCATTCATCTCCGAGGTGAGTACCGCTGCCATGAATTCAGCAGGGTAATAATGTTTTAAATAAGCGGTCTGATAGGCAAGCACACCATAGGCAGCAGAATGCGACTTGTTAAAGCCATAACCTGCGAACTTCTCCACCAATTCAAAAATCTTGATGGCAAGCTCGCCATTCACGCCACGAGCTATCGCCCCTTCTTCAAAAATGGATCGCTGTGCTGCCATCTCTTCGGGCTTTTTCTTACCCATGGCACGTCTTAACATATCTGCACCGCCTAGGGTGTAGCCTGCTAAGGTTTGGGCGATTTGCATGACTTGCTCTTGATAGACAATGACGCCATAGGTGGATTCTAGGGCAGGTTTGAGCCAGTCGTGCTGATACTGCGGGTCAGGGTAGGCGACTTCTTGGATGCCATGTTTTCTATCAATAAAGTCCGACACCATGCCTGTCTCTAATGGGCCTGGGCGATACAGGGCACACATGGCGATGACGTCCTCGATGTTGTTGGGTTTGAGCTGTTTTAGGTATTTTTTCATGCCCATACTTTCAAGCTGGAACACGGCGGTGGTGCTGCCATTTTGGAGGACGTGTTCATAGACAGAGGCATCGTCTAGGGGCAGAGTATCTAGGTCAATCGGCGGCAAATTCTCTTTGGCACGACGCTCATCAATGTTGTTAATGGCAGATTTGATGACGGTTAAGTTTCTAAGTCCTAAGAAGTCAAATTTCACCAAGCCAGCCGGCTCAACATCATCCTTATCATACTGACTGACA
>JBHCFR010000192.1:0-4057 GCA_041801945.1 Moraxella sp.
GAGGAATGTGAGTGCCATGTCTGATTTTTATCCCACCGACAGCGAGCTTGGTACCCTTGCTCTTGCCAGTCCTTTTGCTTTGGGGATTTATCAAAAACATCAAACGCAGATTCAGCGGTTTTTGGGAGACATCGGTCTAACAAGCCCTCTTGATCGCATGACACTAGATGGGCTCATTGATGAATTTGTGGCAAAGAGTGCCGATTTAGACACCCTTGTTGTAGATGGGCAAATAAAGGACACCTCAGAGGTGGCACGACTCAAAGAGACCATCATTGCTACTGCTGATGAAATGGCGGTCATGCAGGGGTTAAGGCAGCTTCGTGCCATGCTGATGGTAAAATGGATATGGCAAGATGCTTTGGGCGTCATCAGCTTGGAGAGATTGACGACCGAGCTGTCAGATTTTGCCGATGCTTGTATCTGCTTTGCCAAAGACTATGCATGGCACCATCTCACCAAACGTTATGGCATACCCATGACGAGCACCGCCCACATCAGCCATGATACCCCAAGTAATAAAAATAACGGCAAACCAATCCGAGATGAATTTGCCATCATTGCCATGGGTAAGCTTGGGGCAAGAGAGCTAAACCTATCTAGTGATATTGATTTGATTTTTGTGCATTTGGGTGTGGGCGACACCGATGTGAGCGATGTTGGCAAAAAAAGCGTGGAAAATCAGAAATTCATGACCACCCTTGGGCGAACGGTCATTCGCTTGCTCAATGACCATACCGAGCATGGCTTTGTGTTTCGGGTGGACATGAGGCTGCGTCCTTGGGGGGATGGCAGTCCGCTGGTGATGAGCTTATCTGCTTTACAGAAGTATTTTAGTCAGCATGGACGCACATGGGAGCGGTTTGCATGGCTAAAAGCTAGGGTCATCAACAGAGTATCTGAGTCGTTCACCGAGGGGTTGGCGGCGGTCAGAAAAAATTTCGTTTATCGCTATTATATTGATTATACAGCATTTTCTGCTCTTAGAGAGATGAAAACGCTCATCATGGCACAGCAGGCACAGCGTCAAGAAACGGATAACGTCAAGCTTGGGGTGGGCGGCATTCGTGACATTGAGTTCATCGCACAGTCTTTTTCGCTCATTTATGGGGGTCATCATGTGGTGCTTGGCGAGCGGTCAGCGTGCTTGGACGTGCTAGACATCTTGGGCGAGCTAAACTACCTTAGCCGTGATGAGGCTGATCAATTAAAACAAGCATATCGGTTTTTAAGACGGTTGGAGCACGCCATCCAAGCGCGTCACGATGAACAGACCCAAAGACTGCCCACAGGCGATGAACTGACAGCGATTGCAAAGGTTTTGGGATTTGGTGAGGTAGCAGCATTTTTAAAGGTGCTAGACACGCATCGCAATAACGTCTCAATCCCTATTAATCGCATGCTGACTGACCGCTAAAGCCCCAATGAGCCTTTGGGCGAAAAGCAGGATTTACAACAAAAATTACAGGATTTGTTAAGCCCTGATAATCTGGCTCTGCTAGATGAGTTTTGGCAATCAAAACTGGTGACAAGCTTAGAGCATGAAGCTCGGGCAAGACTTGATGGGGCGTATCCTATTTTGCTGCACGCCTTGTATCATCATGCCAACAACGATGGCATTGAGATGGCAAATCAAGCAGTGCCACGACTCATCACGCTGCTAGAATCCATATGTCGGCGTTCTATCTATCTGGTGATGATCGCTGAGAATCCAGACTCTACCATGGGTCTGATTCCCATGCTCTCTGCCAGTCCGTGGATCGCACGTGAGCTTGCCTTGCACCCCATATTACTTGACGACTTTTTGCGGCAGCGGTACTTGCATCTGCCTGACAAGACAGAGCTGACTGACATTCTAAGACAGCATCTGCTGCGTGTGCTGCCCTTTGACGATGAGCAGTATCTGACCACGCTTCGCACCTTTAAGAAGACTCAAGTGCTTGCTGTGGCGACAGCGGACATCTTGGGACTGCGTCACATCATGAAGGTCTCAGACAGTCTGACCTTTATTGCCGAAGTGGTGTTGTCATCAGCCCTGTCCAGAGCTTATAGCGAGTTGTCGCATAAGCATGGTCATCCTGTGCGTGCTGATGGACAGCTCAGTGATGAGATGAACTGCGGATTTGCCATCATCGGCTATGGTAAATTGGGCGGTATTGAGATGTCCTATGCCTCTGATTTGGACGTGGTGTTCTTGCATGACATTAACGAAACAGCAGATACGGTTGGTGCAGCCGAGTCAGTCAAGCCAATCAGTGGCATGAAATTCGCCTCTCGCCTTGTCCAAAAAGTCATCACTTATCTGACCACGCAGACTCGTGACGGACGTGCCTATGAGCTGGACATGAGGCTTCGTCCCTCGGGTAACGCAGGCGTGATGGTGGTGTCATCAGCGGCGTTTGGCAGCTATCAAAACGAAAAAGCATGGGCGTGGGAACACCAAGCACTGGTGCGTGCCCGCGGTATCGTAGGCGATGCCAAAGTGCTTCGTGACTTTGACAACATACGCCATCAAGTACTGACATCTTGGCGTGACCCCAAGCAGGTACGCCAAGACGTGCTGTCCATGCGTCAGAAGATGATGGATCATCTAGGCACAAAACCCTCCAAAGAGCCCAATAAACATGGACTCATCAACCAGCCTTTTCACCTAAAACAAGATTTTGGCGGTCTTATAGACATTGAGTTTTTGGCGCAGTTTATGGTGTTAAGCCATGCTCATGCTCATCCCAATCTTGCCATCTGGTCGGATAATGTCCGCATCTTTGAGGAGGTGGCAAAGACGCAGCTGTGGTCTGCCGATTGGTGTGATAGACTAACACAAGCGTATTTGGCACTACGGAAAACCACGCATGAGCTCGCGTTATCCGAAAAACAGGCGGTGGTGGATGATGACGATTGGCAAACCATTCGTACCTTTGTGCGTGAGGTGTGGGATACGGTCATGGGCGAGTAAGGCAAACTTGTGATGTGCTGATGTTCATCAGTTGCCCCTGATTTTATGCTTTTATGAGATGAATTTATACCTTGACAACCGCACCATCTCGGGGCAAAATTGTAAAGAAAGGGATGACGTTCTGTTGATTTATAGAATTTGTAAAAATTCATAAAAATCATGAACTGTTCATGCCTTTTTTGTTTGATTGAGGTGCTTGTGTTGGGGTCTGTTAGGTTGGCTTTGCTGTCAGATGTGCTCTCTTTGATGCAAATGCAAACACGTTTTTAAGTTTTGATGTGGGATGAAGCCTGTTGGTGCTATCTCCAAATAACAGGAGAGCGGTATGATTACCGAATCTTTGGTTGAGGTCTCGCGGTTACAATTTGCCGTGACCGCACTGTTTCACTTTTTGTTCATTCCCTTGACGCTTGGCATGACATGGCTGCTCGTCATCATGGAATCGGTGTATGTCATCACAGGTCAGCAGATTTGGAAAGACATGACTCGTTTTTGGGGTAAGCTCTTTGGCATTAATTTTGCGTTGGGGGTGACAACGGGCATCACCATGGAGTTTCAGTTTGGCACGAACTGGGCGTATTATTCGCACTATGTCGGCGATGTTTTTGGTGCACCACTTGCCATTGAGGGTCTCATGGCATTTTTTTTGGAATCCACCATGGTTGGGCTGTTTTTCTTTGGTTGGGAGCGAATGAGCCGTGTACAACACCTAATGACCACCATTTTGATGGCACTTGGAACCAGTCTGTCCGCTTTGTGGATTTTGATTGCTAATGGTTGGATGCAAAACCCCGTGGGTGCTGAGTTTAACTACCAAACCATGAGGATGGAGATGACCAGTTTTGCCCAGATTTTATTAAACCCTGACGCTCAAAATAAATTTGTTGACACGGTTTCGGCAGGTTATGTGGTAGGGGCAATGTTTGTGCTATCAGTACCAGCATGGTATCTACTAAAAGGACGTGATACCGAGTTTGCCAAACGCAGTTTTCATGTGGCGGCAGCGTTCGGTTTTGCTTCTATTTGTAGTACCATTGTGCTTGGCGATGAGTCGGGTTATTCCATCGGACTGGCTCAGCAGACCAAGCTTGCTGCCATTGA
>JBHCFR010000193.1:0-3389 GCA_041801945.1 Moraxella sp.
ATCAACGATTTTAGATGAGAGGAATGTGAGTGCCATGTCTGATTTTTATCCCACCGACAGCGAGCTTGGTACCCTTGCTCTTGCCAGTCCTTTTGCTTTGGCATGATACAGTCGCTTGATTTGTATGACATTCCTAAGGCATGGCATGACTTTGATGATGAGACGTTAGGACTGTTTGATGAGTCCATCAGAGCTTCACTCACTGCCAAGCAAAGCTGCTTTGATGAGAGCAGTGCGTTGTTTGAGAGCATTCTGACTTTCTAAGAACATCTAGTAAAACCGCCTATATGGCTAAACCGAAAATCAAACGACATGAACACCCCAAACACCCATCCCACACTGACCTTGGATGCTGATGGACATCTGCTAGACCACACCCTCTGGACCCCTGCCATCGCCCAAACGCTTGCTGATACCTTAGATGTTCGCCTAACAGAGGTGCATTATCGCATCTTGGCACAGGTGCGAGCTTTTTTTGATCAATACCATCACAGCCCCGCCACCCGCCCACTCATCAAGCACCTGACAGCCACCCTGCCTGATGATGACATCAGCAACGCCAAATTACAACAGCTCTTTAATACAGGGCTGGTGGCACGGCACGTCAATCGCTTGGCAGGACTGCCAAAACCCCCCAACTGCCTATGAGTGATGTTACTCTATACTTAACCAAAATTACATTTTATTACAGTAAAGCGACTTAGAATTGAGTAATATAAACCGTGAGATTTTTCTCACTTACACCTTAAATTTTAGGAGTTATTCGTTATGAAAAAGCTACTGATTGTTGCTTTTGCAGGCATGGTTGTACTAACTGGTTGTAACACTGTTAAAGGTTTTGGTAAAGACGTATCAAAAACTGGTGAAGCAGTTAGCGATGGTGCACAAAAAGTTCAAGACAAAATCTAATTTTAGATTTTGGATATTAGGCAAGTCCAATATTTGATTGGACTTGCTTTTTTATTACTCATTTATCTTATGCCCGCTTGATTCGCATCGCATTTGCCACCACCAATAGGCTAGATAAGCTCATGCCGATGGCAGCAAGCCAAGGAGGCACATAGCCCAGTGCGGCAGGGATGATCACCGTCGTGTTATAAATCAGTGCCCAACGCAGGTTTTGGCGGATGATTTGACGGCTTTTTATGGACAATCCAATCGCTTCATCGATGATGGATAATTTGCCGCCAAGCAGTACGCCATCTGCTGAGACTTGTGCCAAATCACTTGCCCCTGCCATGGCGACCGAGACATTGGAGGCGCCAAGCACAGGGGCGTCATTGATGCCATCTCCCACCATGAGCACCGTGTGTCCGTCTTTTTGTAACTCTTTGATGTGATTGACCTTGTCTGTTGGCGACAGACCGTGATAGGCTTGGGGGATACCAAGCTGCTCGGCGACTTTTAGGGCATTGGGGCTAGGGTCGCCTGTCAGCATGAGAGGGGTGATGCCTTGTTTTATTAGGCTCTCTATGAGCCTCTTAGCATCAGCTCGCACCACGTCATTAAAATAAAACCGTGCCACCATGTTCCACGTCTCATCCTCTGATTTTAGGGATAATGCCACCGACATATTTGCCCCAAAGCCGCCCAATCTTTCATCCATCCTCTTGCCATGTCCGCCATTTAGCACAAAATCATCATGCCCTATCCGATACCACCTGCCATCCACCAAGCCCTCTACCCCTCCTGCGGTGTGATGCATGACATGCTCCACTTTTGGCAGGTGCAGACCATGAGCATGGGTTAAAATCGCCTTTGCCACAGGATGTTTTGAGCCAACCTCCAAGCTCGCCGCCACTTTGAGCCAGTGCATTTTATCAAACTCATCACAGTCCACATGCAGCAGATTCGCCTGCCCCATCGTGAGCGTACCTGTTTTATCAAAAGCGACATGACTGACCTCTGATAGGCTTTGGATGGTATGTCCACGGGTTGCCAAAAAACCCAAACTTGCCAAACGATTGGTTGCCATGGTCAAGGCGATGGGCGTGGCAAGGCTCAATGCACACGGACAAGTCGCCACCAACACTGCCACGGTCGCCCACAGTGCTTGCGTCTTATCCACAAACAACCAAATCACAAAAATCAGCACCGCCAGCACCAGCACACGAGCGACAAACCATCGTGCCATGCGGTCAGCATCTTGGGCGATTTGAGGTTTTTCGCTCATCGCACGATTCATCAAGCGGTCAATGAGTGCCATTTGACTGTCATCTGTCTTTGCTGTGACCAGCATGGCAAAAGGCTGTGCATCATTTTGCGAGCCGCCTGCCAGCATGTCGCCTTGGTGATTGACAATCAAATCACTCTCGCCTGTCAACAGGCTCTGTGAGACGGTCGCCATATCAGAGATCAGTATGCCATCACAGGCGATTTGTTGCCCTGCTTCCACCCAAATCACCTCGCCTACCTTGACTGATTGGGCGAGGATTTTATCCTTGTCATCATGCCCAGAGTGGTTGTCATGGCTTAGCATGTGGCGGTTTTGATTTTGCCAATCGGCGATGATCTCACGGCTAAGCGTACCTTTGTTGTGATGATGTAGTAACTCATCGGCCTGCCCTAGCCGCCAAATAAGCAAGGGCTCAATCACCACCAAGTCATTTGCCATGTTGGAGGCTTTTAGGCGAGCATTTTGTTCTATATATCGCCCTGCCAATAAAAAGAAAATGAACATGGAGACCGAATCAAAATACGTCTCGCCAGACTGAGTGAGCGTGGCGTACAAACTTGCCCCAAACGTGACAATCAGGGCAATGGAGACAGGGACATCCATGTTGACCTGTCGTGCCTTGATGGCATTATAAGCCGAACGAAAAAACGGCACGCCTGCATAAAAAATCACAGGCATGGTCACAAAGAGTGCCACCAGACGCAAAAAATGCTTATGCTCTTCTGCCATGCCCGAATATTCGCCAAAATACAGTCCGATGGAAAACATCATCGCCTGCATCGCCCCAACCGCAGCAACACCTAGACGGATGAGCATTTGCTTGTTTTGGCGTTTCATCATCGCCTCGTGCGTGTCCTGCCGATACGGATGGACATCATAACCCACCGAATGCACCGCCGCCAAAATATCACTGATCGTACAACGGCTCTCATCCCAGTTCACCCGCATACGCTGCTGAGTGAGATTCACCTGACAGGCACGCACGCCCTCTATGCTGCGAAGACGTGTCTCAATCAGCCATGTACAGGCCGTGCAGCGTAAGTTGGCAACCGACAACTCAGCGGTGCTACCACCGTCTTCATGATAGACAAATTGGGCTTTGATGTCCTCATGATCATAAGCATCAAAACCATCAAGTGGCAGCGGTGCTGTGGGGCTTATCTGACGACGGTCAAGATAATATTGGGACAAACCAGACTCAACGATACTTTGA
>JBHCFR010000194.1:0-5678 GCA_041801945.1 Moraxella sp.
AATATCTTGTGCTGCCTTGGTGGTAAATACATTGACTTCATTGGGAGAAACAGAGGGAATGCCTAATTTATCCAAAAACGATTTGAGTTTGATCAAATCTTTTTTACTGCGCGCCAATACCGCAATATCGTTAGGCAGAATGGATTGACCCTCCAACTGATGATTGCCCTGTAATAAGCTATTAATATGGCGCGCTACATATTCATGTTTGTTAGGTTTGTGTTCATCGCCTTTTTTATCATCGCTGTCATCTTTGCTTTTATCCAAATGTGGCAGATGCAGTAATGACAGTGGCTTATTACCCAAATAATCAGGCAGTTTATCTTTATTTAGGTGCTGCCATGATAGTCTGTTTTCTTCTTTATGCGCTGTGATGGTCTGATAATAAATATCTTCTCCTAAGTAAGCAGGATTAAATTTATCTTTCTCTTCTTGATAGGCGAACCAATGATTTAAACTGTCAATCAATTCATGATTAGAGCGGCGATTGACCGTTAGGGTCAATTCGTTATTTAATATGGGTGGATGAATATCGCTTTTTCCAAAATGCTTAATGCTATTATAATTGGCGACATCGCCACCACGAAAACGATAAATCGCCTGTTTGGGGTCTCCTACTAATAATAAAAACCCCGATGCCTTTTTGTTGTTATCACGTCTTTGTTTAAAATAATCCAAATAAACAAGCTCTATTAAGCGTTTTTGTAATCCATTAATGTCTTGTGATTCATCAATGAGTGCCACAGGATAATGATGGCGAATGTATCTAACGAGTGTCGGACTGCTCTCTAATGCTTCAATTAATCTGACCATGACAAAGGTAAAGGTGCTTTTGTGATGATTCTCCAACATCACTTTTAGCTCTCTGCGAACATGATGAGCGATATTTTGATATAAATAAGAGCGGTATTTTTGGGGTAGATTAAAAATGTCTTGTACAACTTCACTGATGATGAGCAGCTTATCTATCGGCAAAGATAGAAAATAAGATTTGTTATCCTCATGGGCTTTTTTAAAATTACTTTCTTTTTGGATGTCAGGGAGTTTGTTTAAAAATTTGATGTCATCTTCGCTTAAATGATGGATGAAATCCAATTGGTGCACCTTAATGTCATCGATGATTTTTTTGAGCCGTCCAAACTCCTTAACACAAATTGAGGTGTTCTTAAAGCCAAATGAGAGCATATAATGACTGCCATAAAAAGGCTCAAAGACCGATAAATCTGAATCCATGATGGACATGAGCTTTTTTTCCAGCTCTAATAAATAACCCTCATCAATAACAGGTGCCTTATCAATCGGTGCATCATAGAAATTCAAAGCCAATTTTACCGCCTCATAAGCAGCCTTTGTGTCACTAAACAGTGCTTTGCCAATCAGGGAGTAAAGTTTGGCAGACTCGGCAAGATGAACATGTTCTCTGCGAAGCGTGTCATGAATCAGGGCATGGGTGAATTCATCGCTATTGGCACTAATCTCATTGTCCGCTTGATGACCCATTTGATCGGCGAATTCTTTCATCCATTTTTGAGCCAGACTGTCTAAGGTGCCAATAAATAACTTATCCAAAGTCGTCAATAATAAAGCACAGCGACGAATCGCAAAGGTTAAGGCATCAGAATGCTCATCGCTCATCAGCTGCTTAATCAAGTACTCATTAATCGGATCATCAAAATCATCAATACCTGCTATTTTGGCTTGCTCCTTTATCTCTTGCCATGTTTGATTTGGATTTTCATGGGCAAAAAACCAGTTGGGATGCGTGGTTTTTTGTTCATTTAGCCAATACAGATAGCGATGAAAAGCATGAATCCGTGCCTGCACCCGCTCTTGCATTTCACTGGCAGAGGCTCGTGTAAACGTGGTGGCGATGATACGCTCAGGGGCGTATTTTTTCTCAATGATCAAACGTAAAATAATACCCGTCAGTGTCCATGTCTTGCCTGTGCCTGCCGATGCTTCCATCAAATAGCCCCCCGTCAATGTACAATCAATGGCGGGAATATTGGTGTGATGATTCATTTATGATCTCTTTTGGTGGTCGTCAAAGCATCTAAATGCCTCTTAAATGCTGTTTCATGAGCCGATATAAAGGCATGGCTAAGGGCAAATGTCCCACCAGTGCTTGATAGGGGTCAGCACCTTGTAATATCATCTGCCACACCTTATGGCGACTGTCATTTTCATAAATCGCCCTGCCCTCCACGCCTATCCAGTCATCAAAGAGTTTTCGGCTAAGTTTGGCACGCTCATTCTCTTCGGTATAAATGTAGTTCATGCCATCTCGGTGGGTCATGATGATGGGCTGTTGTCTGGCGATGCCTAATAACAGGATAAGGTTCATCAAATAGGCTTTGGCGACAGGTCTGCTCATGCCAGTGATGGCAAAGAGGTGATGTTTAAATTTCAAGTCGCCAGATTTGTCAAATTGCCAAAGGCTAAATACGGTTTCTTCATTTGCCGCTTGCCATATGACGTGCTTGACAAAAAACCCAAATAAATGCTCAGCTCGTGCGGCATTTGGTAGGATATTCAACCAAACGCTGCCCTCACTGGGAATGCGTGCAGTAATAGTCATGTAAATGTCATCGCTGTGTAGTGTGATGTTTTGTTCTGTGATTGGTGTTAATCTATCATCCTCTGATAAAAACTTGGCATAAAAATCCTCTTGCCTAAGCTCATGCAACGCACGAACAAACTCGCCAAATTTATCCTTAGCATAAACAAAATACTCATCAGGCGTGGACAGGCGTAATTGACCTGCGGGCAAGAGATCGCCATAGTAGAGTGCCTGTATGGCATGGATGACCTCACGATCTGCATGGGTCTTGATGTGATGCTGGGCGTCACACAGTACATCGGCAAGTATCTTTTGGTTGTCCTGCACCTCATGAAACAGACCAAAATTCGCCCCACGAATAAACAGCTCACTCATCTGATAGCGACCCAGACCGTCTAGGCTTAAAGGTTCGTTTTGCTCGGTTGGTGAAGGTGTTTTGTCAATTTTTACTTTATCTTCTAAATAGATTTTGGCAAAATTTTTGTACTGATGGATAATCTCATCACCGCTCATCTTGGTCGGTAGAGTCAGCCCATACAGCGAACACACCGTATGCACATGATGAGACAGGGAGGTATCATCATGGCAGTCAAAGGACTGCTCCAACAGATGTGCCAGATGTGCCAGATGTGCCACCTTGCTATCGGTCAGCCATGGTGTCACCTTGGGTGCATCTATGGGGCAATCTAGCACTTGACGAATGTGTTGCCATAGAGGCGGTGGTGGCAGGGCTTGCTGTTGGCGTTGTTTTAGGCTGGCAAGTCTTGATTGCAAATGAGCCCTTAGCTGCTCTGTCAAGTCATCAGAGTTGCCCTGAGAATGAATCTCCTGATAATACAGCGACCGATCAAAAAAGCTTGCACCATGATAAGTCACCAGATACTCCTCAATCAGAGCAGGCATGAGCTTGGTGACAAGGGCGGCGATGCCTGCATCTTCTTGTTCGGCTTGCCAGCTGTCGTCAATATTGTCTTGGCTCCATTGTGCTTCGGTTTTAAAAAACTCAATCAGCTCACTGACCACCGACGCTGGCAGCAATTTGGTGCGACCATCAGCACTTAATCCTTGATAAAAAATCAAACAGACATCACGCGTGCATAATAAAGCATCCAAAAACGCCCCATTGTCATCATCTTCGTTATGGCGGTCGCCAAGCCGTCTCACGCCTGCTCGCATGAGATCCAATCTCATCGCCCGATCTTGGCGTGGAAAAGCCGATAAATTCATGTCCACCATGACGGTCAGCCCAAACGGAATGCTTCTGAGTGTCCCAAAACGGGCAAAGGTGATGACCTCGGAGGGCTCGGCACTGATCGCCTGTGCTTTGACCATCTGTGAGAGGCTCTGACACACGAACTTCATGGACAAAACAATGTCGTCGCCTTCTATGATGGCACTTGGATTATGATACGCTTTGGTGAGCTGCCGATGATAGTATTTATTCGCTCTTAGGCTGCTCATCATGGCGTTTTTGCTATTAAAAATCGCACGCATGGCAACGCTGTCATGAAGCTGACTAAAATAAGGGTTGATGACCTCATGCTCAATGCGATTAAGCAGCCGCTCCACGCTGCCCACGCTGCTCCATAGGTGGCGGTTTTTGTCAAGCCCTGCGTGAATGGCGGTCAGGGCATTGATGATTGGCTCATCACTTAGGCTCACGCCCATGAGCGGCAGACTTGCCTCAGCAAAAGTACTGGCACGCCATGTAAACGGATGCAAAACCTCGCTGGGTATCTTGGCAGGTGCAAGCAGCCCAAGCACCAGACGGTCTAAGGCATGGCTAAATGTATAACGATAATCCTCATCTTTGGCGTGCAGCGTCTGTGCCAGATGACGCTCATCAAAGCCCCGCCGAAACCCCGCTTGTCTGAGTAGGTCAATCCCTCGCTTCATCTCATCAAAACTCAGCCCAAAACTCTCATACAAAGCAGGAATCAGTAACCACTCATAGACGTCATCGGCATAGAACCGACTGGTCGGCTCACCAAGCAGTTCATAAAACCCCATGATTGCCCCAATCAGCTCATCAATACTCTGATCAGGCACGCCTGTGATTTTGATGGGCAAATACAGACCATCTGCCCCACGACCATCAGGAAATACCGAGCGAATGACATCCTTGCTGCTCATGATGTCAGGCAGTAGCACCACGACATCCGCCAAGCTACGCTCTGGGTGGTCATTTAGGTATTTGGCAATCATGAGACGAGACAGCTCCAACTGCCTTTTTAGTCCATGACAGGCATGGATGGACAGACTGCCCATCTCCATGTGTTGCTCTATGGTCAGCGGTGTTTTGGGTCTGGATTTTTGGGTTAGACTCTCATCATCTGGCCATGCATCATTTGCCGCCTCATCAAGGAGTGCCGATAATATCTGCCCGCCTGCTTGCCGGCTCATGGTTGTGTCGTGATTTAACATCAAAATATCAGACTTCAAGCCTTGCAGCAGATTGGGCGATGTTTGATGGCTTGTATCCGTCATTTCATCAAAATCATCTTGCCATCGCACCTGCCATCCTTCATGGCTCTCCCCACCAGACAAATCAGCGAGCATGGCAAAAGTATCACGTGATTCTTTGCCCAGTCTGGACAGTAGCCCATGCCCATAATCTTTGAGATAGACCATGTGTGATCTGATGATTTGCTGTGTTTTTAGCCATTGTCTATCCACGATGTCCGCCCAAAACATCATGGAGGGGTTAAAATGCAGTAAGATGACATCCAGATATAAAGACAGCCGTTTTAGAAAATCAATCTCTGCCTTAGGGATTTGTTGTACGGTGAACAGATACAGGGCTTTGGGTAGGGCGTGGATGGCTTGTTGGGACAGTCTGTCTGCCTCATCTTGGCAGCTTTTATCATCTCGCTCTGTCGATAACACCTGCCAAAATCTGTCCTCTAATGCCAAACGATACCGATACGCCTCCCCAAAAAGCCCAAACCACAAATAACCAAGCAGCCTCTCCACATCCAGATAGTGCTGCCTTAGCCACTCTGGCATGCCCCCCTCCTGAGAATCACTCTCTGTCCTGCCGTGGCTGTCTGTGTCATCATCTTGCTCGTTTGTGCCATCATCAGGCTCTACCACCCCAAACACGCCATCTAGCCTGTCT
>JBHCFR010000195.1:0-2647 GCA_041801945.1 Moraxella sp.
GCCGACATCCATGCAAAGCATCCAAACGCTGATGAAGATACGCTTTGGGTGCTAACCCATCTAAACCCAAACTCCGTGCAGGTGTTAGACGCCATCGTTGAGCCATCGTTAGCACAAGCTCATCGCGGGGAAAAATTCCAATTTGAACGTGAAAGCTACTTTGTGGCGGACATGGTAGAACATACCCATGATAAACCTGTATTTAATCAACTTGTGAGCCTAAAAGACGGCTTTAAATAACCTTTAAAGCATGATACGCCACAAAAAGACCACAAAAAAGATGTCAACCAATCTTGGTGACATCTTTTTTTGTGGTGTATGGTGGGGCAGGACGACTTACAGACCTGCTTTTAAGCTCGCCACAATGAATTTATCCAAATCGCCATTTAATACTGCGGTCGTGTTGGAGGTCTCAACCCCTGTGCGTAAATCCTTGACACGAGAGTCATCAAGCACATAGGAGCGGATTTGGCTGCCCCAGCCGATGTCAGATTTGCTGACTTCTAAGGCTTGCTGTTTTTCCATGCGTTTTTGCATTTCAAGCTCGTATAGCTTAGCACGGAGCATTTTCATGGCAGTGTCTTTATTGGCATGTTGTGAACGCTCGTTCTGACAAGCGACCACCACACCTGTTGGCTGGTGAGTGATACGCACCGCTGAGTCGGTGGTATTGACATGCTGACCCCCTGCCCCACTTGACCGATAGGTGTCAATGCGTAAGTCGGCAGGGTTGATGTCAATCTGTACATTATCATCAATCTCAGGGGAGACGAACACCGCAGAAAACGACGTATGACGCCCATTGTTGCTGTCAAAAGGCGATTTACGCACCAAACGATGCACGCCTATCTCGGTGCGTAGCCAGCCAAAAGCATAATCGCCCTTTACCGAAATGGTCGCTGATTTGATGCCAGCAACCCCGCCCTCACTGACCTCCAAAACTTCCGCCTTAAAGCCATGGGACTCGCACCAACGCAAATACATCCGTAGCAGCATTTCTGACCAATCTTGGGCTTCTGTGCCGCCAGAGCCTGCTTGTATGTCAAGATAGCAGTTGTTGGCGTCCATCTCACCACCAAACATCCGTTTAAACTCTAAATCTTCCACGCTTTTTAGGGCATCATCAAGCTCGGCTTGGACATCGCTAAGCAGGCTTTCATCCTCTTCTTCAACTGCAAGCTCCAACATGGCGGATGCGTCTTCTAGCTTCACATTCAAGCCGTCCATCACGCCAACGATACCATCTAGCACTGATTTTTCTTTGGATATTTTAGTGGCAAGCTCAGGGTTGTTCCAAATCTCAGGATTTTCAAGTTCTAGATTGACTTCTTCTAAGCGTTCTTTTTTGTTTTCAACGTCAAAGATACCTCCAAAGCTCTTTGCCTCTGGTGTGTAGGTCTTTGATTTGTTCTTGATAAGGAGCGATTTCCATGATAGACACCTTGATTGTGTTAAGTTGATGAATTAAACGAAGGGTTGCCCCACTTGATGTATTTGCCATGAAAAATAAGATAGCTCGTCAGTATTTTTAAGAAAAATTTACAAATGGCATGACAATCAACCACTGACTTGGTCATTTTTAAGGTAAATTTTAGGAAAATTTTTCAATGATTATCAAAACAAGCTTAAATGGCAAAATTAACGGATGGACTAACAGATGATTAGCCATGTGGGACAGACACAAATATTATAACAAATTTAAAAGAAAAATGGGCGATAATTGACCCAATCATGAGGTTACCTCTGATTGTGATAACGTCCATCAGACGATTGGTGATGACAAAAAACCACCAAAAAATTTGAAAACTCCCTGCTTTTGCCTTTATAATTTGTCAAATATGACATCAATCTTAATCATCCAAGTGAAACGTTACTTTTTGTTGAGATTTTGGTTCTTTATTTTACGATTCATTTTATGAAGTAAGCGAAGACATCTAAGCGAGGACATCATGGAAATTACCGTCAATGGCTATTACACGCTCATCTTGGCAACCATCGTACTGCTGATTGGGCGTTTTTTGGTCAAAAAAATCAAATTTTTAGAAGACTTTAACATTCCTGAACCTGTGGCAGGAGGTTTGTTGGCATCCGTTGTCATCATGAGCCTAAACGCCATTTTTGGTTATAGCTTTCTTTTTCAAAAAGAATTACAGACCGCTTGTATGTTGATGTTTTTCTCATCCATCGGGCTGTCAGCGGATTTTAGCCGCCTAAAAGAGGGTGGCAAACCGCTATTAATCTTCACCTTAGTGGTAGGTGCATTCGTCGCCCTGCAAAATGGCGTGGGCGTGGCACTGTCCTCAGCCTTAGGTCTTGACCCCATCATGGGGCTTGTGGCGGGCTCTATTAGTTTGACGGGCGGGCATGGCACGGCGGGTGGTTGGGGAGCAACGCTAGAAAATGACTATGGTCTGACAGGTGCAACCACCATGGGCATCGCCGCAGCGACATATGGGCTCGTGGCTGGTGGTCTTATCGGTGGTCCTGTGGCAAAACGACTCATCAAGAAACTGGGCGTACAGCCAATCCCCACCGATAAAGACCACTCTGAGGTGGAAAAGCTGGCTGATGCACAGTCGTTATATAGCACCAAACATCATCTTGAAGATGACAACGCCAGCAAAAACATGTTTGAAAAACCTGATAA
>JBHCFR010000196.1:0-3655 GCA_041801945.1 Moraxella sp.
AGACTGGGCGGTCTTGGTTTTTGTTACTTTAAAAGGCAATCCCTATAAAGACAGCCTATGTTAGCTTTTAGATCTTATCAAGTTGTGCTAAATCCTGCATCTTCTACTGCACGAATCAGCTCAATTTTATCCACTTGACTGTCATCGTATTCAATCACGGCTTGTTCTATGGGCAGATTTACCTCCACAGCCTGCACACCGACGACTTCATTTAGAGCCTGATACACGCTTTGTACACAGCCATCACAAGTCATGCCAAAAACTTTTAGGGTTAGGGTGTCTGTTGCCATCATATGTCTCCTTGGTTGGGATAAAAATCTTATATTAGGTTGGGTTCACGCTTTTAACTGCTCATTGGTTTAATAAGGGCACTTTTCTAAAATAACAATACACATAACAAGACAAATAAATATCTAGGGCACCACCGCACAGCCTCCAAATGCCGGTGCAAGTCCACACACCTCATCTAGCCCAAACATGATGTTCATGTTTTGCACCGCTTGACCGCTGGCACCTTTCACCAGATTATCTTGCACCACCAAAATGGTCAGCATGTCACCCTCTTGATGGATGGCTATTTTTAGGCGATTAGAAGCACGCACCGAGCGAGTGTCTGGCAACGCCCCTTTGGGCAGTACGTCTATAAAATACTCATTTTCATAGGTTTTTTCAAAAATCGCTTGCCAATCTTGGGATTTCCCCTCATCGGTCAGAATAAGATGAATGGTGCTAAACATCCCTCTAATCATGGGAACAAGATGAGGCACAAAACGAATGTGATGCACAAATCGTGAATCTAAAAATGCATGCACGCCTTGATGGATTTCAGGGCCATGGCGATGCCCTGCCACCCCATATGCCGAGAAATTATCAGAGGTCTCGCTGAACAATAAGTTCAGCTTAGCATTACGCCCCGCACCCGACACCCCTGATTTGGCATCAATCACGATGTGCGGCAAGATGAGTGGCTTGTCAATCTGATTTTGGGTATCTATGACGGGTTTTAGCCCCAAAATGGCGGTGGTGGGATAGCAGCCGGGGTTGGCAATCACCCGAGCGGTTTTTATCTTGTCACGATGAATCTCCGGCAGACCATACACAGCCTGCCCCAAGACATCAGGACACGTGTGTTCTAGCCCATACCAGCGACTAAATTCCTCTAAATTCTGCAGGCGAAAATCTGCCCCCAAATCAATGACTTTGACCCCTTGCTGAGCCAATTTGGGCGCGTGCGTCATCGCAACCCCATGAGGGGTGGCAAAAAACACAACATCACACGTCTGGGCAATCTCCTCCATCATCTCATCAGTCATGTCACTATACATGACATCACACACCCCACGCAAACTGGGAAAAATCTCACTCACCGCTCGCCCCCTCTCGCTGCGTGAGGTCAGATAACAAATGTTGGCATGAGGATGTTGTGATAACAGACGAATGAGCTCCACGCCTGTGTAGCCTGTGCCGCCGATGATGGCGATGTTGATTTTTGACATGAGTCTTCCTAGCTTGACATTAGGTTAATGATACATCAGATTTTAGGTGAGTAAATTTTAAGTGAGCAGTTGGATTATAAAAAATTTCTAGGTGCTTGGCAAATAAAAGTTCATGCCCTTTTTGCCCACCTACTTTGTCCGATGAATGCAGACATGATTATGCTCTTACAAAAAGGCGAAACGTCGTGTTTGCCTTTTGGGGTGATTCATCAGTCCATCGCTTATCCAGATGGCTTATCCAGATGGCTTATTTAGATAAGCCATCTAGACCACGTCTTAAATCATGAATGATGTCATTGACATTTTCAAGACCTACCGACAAGCGAATCAGTCCATCATTCACGCCTGCCTGAACGCGTTGTTCTGGTGTCATGCGAAAATGGGTGGTGCTGGCAGGATGCGTGATGGTGGATTTGGCATCGCCCAGATTGTTGGTAATGCTGATGACTTTGGTGTTATCAATGACGTGCCACGCCTGAGTCTTATCTGCCACCTCAAAGCAAATAATCGCCCCAAATGCACCGCCTTGAACTTCTAAATGCGTGTGCTGACGCAAGGCAACCTCGTGACTGGGATGGTCAGCCAATCCTGAGAAATGCACTTGTTTCACATTTGGGTGAGCTGCCAAAAACTGGGTAACTTTATTGGCATTCTCACAATGCACTCTCATGCGAATGGACAGCGTTTCAAGCCCTTTTAAGAGCACCCATGCATTAAAAGGCGACAGGCTAATCCCCCCTGTTCTAACCACGCCAAAGGCTTTTTCCATGAGCTCATCAGAGCCGACCAGTGCCCCGCCAAGCACACGACCTTGACCGTCAATGTATTTAGAAGCCGAATGAATGACCACATCGGCACCCAGCTCCAATGGCTTTTGGATGGCAGGGGTAGCAAAGCAGTTATCCACGATAAGCAGGGCATCATTGGTGTGAGCAAGGTTTGCCAAAAACGTCAAATCGGCAATCTGTGCCAAGGGGTTAGATGGGGTCTCACAATAAAGCACACGAGTGTTTGGCTTAATTGCCTGCTCCCAAGCGGTGTTGTCAAAGCAGTCCACGTAGTCCACTTCCACACCAAACGCCTTAAAATAAGTGTCAAACAAAGCAACCGATGAGCCAAATAACTGCTTGGCACACAGCAGATGATCGCCTGCTTTTAGATACGCCAAACACATGGTTAAAATCGCTCCCATGCCACTGGCGGTCGCCACACAGCGTTCACCTCCCTCCAATAGGGCAAGCCGTCTCTCAAAGGTGCGGACGGTGGGGTTGGTATGACGACTATAAACGTTACCCTTGGTCGTCCCATCAAAATGGTCAGCAGCGTCTTTGGCACTTTGATAGACGTAGCTGCTGGTGGTAAAAATCGCCTCAGAATGCTCGCCCTCATCGGTGCGATGATAACCGCCACGAATCGCCAGAGTCTCTTCAAAAAATCCCAAAGTTGGGTCTAGGGCATCAGATTGCCAGTTAGGGTCTAGGGTGGTCATGATAGATTCCTGTTTTAGCTTGATGAGAATAGATGTCCCATCGTGATATGAGTAGATGGTAAGATAAAATACTCAATTTAGATGATTTATTCTAAAATAATGCTTGCCACTGCTTTGGCTTGATATGGCAATAAAAAATGACTGCCTTCAAGATAAATAACCGTCAAATCATCAAATGCTTGTTCAAAGTGATGAATGTTATGATGAGGCACCAAATAATCACAGCTTGATGCCACATAAACACAAGGCGCGCTGATTTTCTCACATGGACTTACAAAAGATTTTTTGGCGATATTTTTTAATCTTTGTTTGAACATTGTTTTAAGTGCTGGCTGATTTAATTGCCATAAAACTGTTCTAAATAACCTCATCATGGCGTCATCAAAGAACCCACAAAACACAAAACGCCCCATGATGAATGTACGCAGCCAATTTGGGCAACTCTGTAATAACCTCATCAGACTCGGCAAAACGACATAAGCCCATTTTGCCACATATGACGGGCAAGACAAAAACCCACCAATGAAATAAATCTTATCTATATAAATCTTATCTGTATTGATTTCTTGTATAATCTCTGGATGAAGGAGCAATTCATAAGCAAGTAATCCACCATAAGATTCTGCTACTATGGTTATTCGTTGCTGCGAAAATTTTTGTTTGATTGCTG
>JBHCFR010000197.1:0-3504 GCA_041801945.1 Moraxella sp.
TGAGCGGTATGGTGGTAGCTATGTCCATTAAGATAATGTTGAATGACTTCTAGCTTAAAGTCATCTGTGTATTTTGCCATGAAAACACCCCAAAGGTTAGTGGCGAGCTTTGGGGGTGCGGTTCACTTTGGTGGGGGCTTTTTTTATCAATTCATGGGGATTTGCAATTTCCAAACGTTTAAAACGAACTGCCATTTGTCATGCGATAAAAAATCCGCCTGATGACATGTCAGGCGGATTGTCATGTAATGAGGGTTATTTTTGATTAATTTTTGCCATGGCTTTTTCATAAAACTCATTAAAGCGGTCTTTGGCGGTATGAACAAACTCGCTGTCTGCTTGCTCGTCAATCATTTCGCTGATTTTGCCGAACAGCTCTTTGGTTTTGGATTTTTGATAGACGGGCAGGCGAGTGCAGACATCGGCAACTTTAACTTGGACGTCTTTAATCACAGACTCATCGCCACGAGCATCTAAGATGTCACAAATCCAGTTGGCAAGCTCCACGCAATCTTCTTCTTTAAAGCCGCGAGTGGTGACCGCAGGGGTGCCAAGACGGATGCCTGAGGTCACAAAAGGTGACTTGGGGTCGTTTGGCACGGAGTTTTTATTGACGGTGATGTGAGCATCGCCCAGCCATTTATCCGCTTCTTTGCCTGTGATGCCTTGTTTGATAAGGCTGATGAGCATGAGATGGTTCTCGGTGCCGCCAGAGACGACATCATAGCCACGAGAGATGATGGTGTCTGCCATCGCTTTGGCATTCTTCACAACTTGCTGTTGGTATTCTTTGTATTCTGGGGTCATCGCCTCTTTAAAGCAGACGGCCTTGGCAGCGATGGCGTGCATGAGAGGTCCGCCTTGGGTGCCGGGAAATACGGCTGAGTTTAGTTTTTTCTCAATCTCTTCATTCTTTTTGGCCAAAATCAAGCCAGAGCGAGGACCACGCAAGGTTTTGTGCGTGGTGGTGGTGGTGACATCAGCAATCTGAACAGGGCTTGGGTAAACGCCAGCAGCGACCAGACCGGCCACATGAGCCATGTCTACAAAAAGGTAGGCACCGACACTGTCGGCAATTTGGCGAAAGCGTTGCCAATCCATCACTTGTGAATAGGCCGAGAAGCCAGCAATGATCATCTTAGGCTTGTGTTCGTCAGCAAGGCGTTGGATTTCATCGTAATCTAGCAAGCCATTGTCATCGATGCCATAATGCACCGCGTTATAGGTTTTACCAGAGAAGGACACGCTGGCACCATGGGTCAAATGTCCGCCATGGGCAAGGCTCATGCCAAGCACCGTATCGCCTGCTTCTAATAAGGCAAGATAGACGGCGGCGTTAGCATTAGAGCCTGAATGAGGTTGTACGTTGGCATAATCTGCCCCAAAGAGTTCTTTGGCACGGTCAATGGCGATTTGCTCAATCACGTCCACATACTCACAGCCGCCATAATAACGTTTGGCAGGATAGCCTTCGGCATATTTGTTGGTAAGATTTGAGCCTTGGGCTTCCATGACCGCAGGAGAGCAGTAGTTTTCTGAGGCGATGAGCTCAATGTGATCTTCTTGGCGTCTGCCTTCATCGTCAATGGCGGCAGCGATTTCTGGGTCGTAGGCGTGTAGAGAGATATTTTTGAACATGGCGATACCTATATGAGACATGGATAAGATAAAAACGAACGCACTCAGTGTAACATATTTTGGGAAAAATAACATGAAGGATTTGGGGTGTCATGCTGACAAAAATTCATGTCAAAATAAAAGCGGTCATGGGACTATTTAAACTTAATGTCAATTTGACAGCCAAAAATAAAGTGGCAAGACTGATTCTTGCGTGAGCTTAAAAAAGCATGAATCTCATCAGGGCTATCATAGCACGTGGTTGTTTGTCCCACGGTAAAACACATCTTTTGGATGTCTTCTGACAAACGCAGCAGACGCTCAGGGGTCACGGAACCTCGCCCAAGCACGAGGGATTGTTTGTCATTGTGCTGATGAAGCGTAAACGTGGTTTCTTTTGGAGTGGATTCTTTGGGGTTTTGGTTTTTCTGAATCAGTTGCACGGTGACAGGCTGATGGGTCTTGTTGGTAAAGGACATCATCTCCATCACAGAGCAGGAGGTTAGAGCATATGCCATGAAGCCAAGGAGAAAAAAGCTTGGAGTATTTTTGAACATCACAAATCCTTAAATGAAAGCTAAGTTTATCCGAATAACGCTAGGCTCTTAAATGTGAGAGGTAAAAAGTAAGAAATGCAAGCCCCAGATTTGAGTTGCCATAAAGGCTGGTTGTTTGGGCTAGGTCGCATCAGTGTCACGCGACCAATCAAGGGTTTAATCCATCTTCTAAAACACACCATTTTCTAAAATTCATTTAAAAAAATCTCTTGTATCAATACGGATCGCCCCTGCCAATCATACACAGTGTTTCGCCCCCAATGCCCCTCATAAAAATAAGTTCGCTGATGGGGCAGCGTTTTATGGCTTTTAAACATCACATAGCCAATGGGCGTGCGTTTTAGATGGCGTAGACGCTTGGCATCTCCCATCAGGCTGCTTATGGGAAAAATGCTTTTGGCACGTACCCATGGCTTATCATCGCTGCCAAACAAGAGCACCTCTCGCACCCATGCCAAAGTAGGACGATGAACAGGCAGCCCCAAGAGTTTTTTGCTGTCAAAATCAAGGGGCTGATAAGACTCAGACAATACTTGCACGCACAAAATTTGCCCTGCGCGCTTTTCTAACAAGGCGGTGAGTGAACCTTGGGCGTACAGATAGGGCGTGAGAGAATGCGGCGGCGTGCTTAGCATAAGTGGATGAGGCATGATGGCAAGAGAATGATTTTTGGCAAATTTTATCATAAAATGCCCAAAAACAGGGCAGCAAAAAGAGGGTTTTTGAGATACTTTGTTACATTTTGTCCACACTCTAAAACTCTGCCACCCATCCCCAAACACCCTCATGCCAACGGATGGATGAGGGGGATATTTTATAAAAATCCATAAAATTTCAAACAGTTATCAAAAAGCACTGCCAGATTACCATCAAATTTCATAATGATAAATTCAATATCATTTTTTTAAAAAATAGTCAAAATTCAAGTAGGCTATTGGATTAATGGTTCTAATTTGGGTATGCTAGGCACATGAAAATCAATCGGCAGTACTCATGCTGCGTTTTCATAGATGGCTTATCGGCGTTCTGTCGTCCAGGTCAAATAACCCTCATGAACTTCAAGGAATATTCTCATGACTTATCAATCAGCCCTAGAACACGTTCGTAATGTAAAAAATAAATTGGGTGGTACTTGGGACGCTATCCGTCCAGAAGATGCCGCTCGTATGATTGTCCAAAACCGCTTCAAAACAGGTCTTGACATCGCCAAATACACCGCTGCCATCATGCGTCGTGACATGGCAGAATATGACGCCGATAACAGCAAATACACCCAGTCATTGGGCTGCTGGCATGGTTTTATTGCTCAACAAAAAATGATTGCCAACAA
>JBHCFR010000198.1:0-31455 GCA_041801945.1 Moraxella sp.
ACCATAGGGCGCTATGTCAGACCAGCCCATATCATCTGCCATGATGACTAGAATATTTGGCTGCGTTGACTGTATGTTGGCACTAGCATGAGTTGTGCCAAGGGCAAGACCGATGGCTATGCATAAACTGCGAGGTTTGTTGAAAAAATTAGACATCACAATCGTCCTTTTGTTTGTAAAATAGGGGTTGTTGGGCAAGTACTAGCATGGTATCTAATGCATGGCATGAGTCTAGGACGTCTCCTACTTTTGTATTTGCCATGATATTTAAACCAATCGTTAGTATTTTCAAAAAAGTTCACCGATAAGATGATATACATTGTATCTGTGACTTGGAAGATAAAAAATCAAACACTGGCATTTTTAGGGCAAAATTTGATCATATCCGCTTGACAGACCACCAAAACCCTATCATGTCATCCATGTAGGGGGTCGCCCTAGTCTCACACTTTACCATAAGGATTATTTTAACCACATTGGCAAATCAGATTTATCGTCATTTTGTATAAATACATCGGAAAATACAGGGCTCACGATATGGCAAAATTATTGGAATCGGTTTATTATTTCACCACATCAGCAGTGCCATGAAAGGCACGACATCAGGAGGATTGGCATGAAGCTAAAACGAAAATTATCACTATTGACACTGGCTGTCTTTGCCGTGGTGGGCTGCACCGAGGACAGGCTACCAAAGCCATCACCCATCGGCGAGAATGAAAAAGTCGTGCTGCGAGTCGCTCATTTTTGGCCGGCGACTGCCATGAGCCAAAAAAAGGTGCTAGAACCGTGGTGTGCCACCCTGAGCGAACGCTCGCAGGGGCAGATGACTTGCCAGTTTTATCCAGCCATGCAGCTTGGAGGGACGCCAGCACAGCTCATGGATTTGGCACAAGACGGCATTGCTGATGTGGTCTTTACCCTGCCGGGCTATACACCGGGGCGTTTCCCTGTGATGGAGGTGATGGAGATTCCCTTCATGACCATCGATGGCGAGTACAGCAGTCGTGTGGCGTGGCAGGTGTATCAAGAGTTCGCCCAAGAAGAATTTGCTGGCGTCAAGCCTCTTGCCTTTAATGTCCACGACCGTGGGCAAGTCATCAACAACACAAGACCTATCACCAAAATAGAGGACTTTAAAGGGCTAAAACTGCGAGCACCCACTCGCCTGACCAACAAAATGGTGGCCGCTTTGGGAGCAACGCCTGTCAGTATTCCGATGCCTGCCTTGACTGATTCTATCGCCAAAGGGGTGGTTGATGGGGCGGTCTTGCCTTGGGAGGTCGTGCCGACCTTAAAGCTCCAAGAAGTCACTAAGTACGCCTCAGAAATCAATGCCCCAGATCCTGTGCTGTACAGTGCCATGTTCTCTGTGGTCATGAACAAGCAAAAATACGAGGCACTGCCACCAAAATTACAAAAAATCATCGATGAGACCACAGGAGAGGAGTTCTCGGCACTTTTGGGGCGTACTTGGGATAATGAAATTGACGGTGCACGCCAAAAAGCGGTGGATAACGGCAACCCCATCAATCAAATCTCGCACGAAGAAGTGGCACGCATCCAAGAGGCGGCTAAGAAAGTGGAGAGTGACTGGATTGATGAGATGAATGCCAAAGGGTATGACGGTCAAGCGATTGTCAATCGCACCAAAGCGCTGATTGCCGAGGCAAAAGTTGCCAAAGAACAAGCGACAAATGCACAGGTCAAGTAAGCACATTGATGTCAGTTAAAAGGCACTGACATAAAACAAACATCAGGATGAGAGGGAGTTATGGCTGAACTTTTTGAATTAGAAGTCAAAGACGAGACACCAAAAGATGCCATTGGGCGTTTTTTGATGGCGTGGGCGAAGCTGTCGGCTTTGGGTGGTGTGGTGGTGCTCGTGCTCATTTGCGTGCTCGCCACTGCCAGTGTCATCGGTCGTGCTGTCTTTAACACACCGATTAAGGGCGATGTGGAGCTTGTGCAAATGGGCTGCTCTTGGGCGATTGCGGCATTTTTGCCTTATGGGCAGATGAAAAAAGCACACGTGATTGTGGATTTTTTCACCCTAAAAGCCCCCAAGGTCATACGCCAAACTTTTGATATTTTTGCCGCTCTGCTCTTGGCATTGTTTGCACTGCTGCTCATGTGGCGTAGCTATTTTGGTGCCATTGATGCCATCAAGCATGGTACGACGACCATGATTTTGGGTCTGCCAGAGTGGATTGCTCATATGACCATTGCCCCTGGGTTTTTTCTGCTGGCTTTGACCGCTTTATATACCGCTTGGCAGTTTTTTAGTGATTATGACCGTTATGTCAAATAAATAACAAGGAAGAATATCATGGATTCAATGGTGATCGGATTATTGATGGGTGCTTTTACCATCTTGCTGCTCGTTTTTCGGGTGCATATCGGCATTGCCATGCTGATGGCAGGGGTAACAGGCTATGTGATGATTGCAGGCTGGTATCCGCTGCTCAGCTACCTAAAAGGCATGCCATTTGCAAGGTTCTCGGTCTATGACTTATCGGTGGTGCCGCTGTTTTTGCTGATGGGAAACATCGCCTCTCGTGGCGGTCTGTCCAAACGACTGTTTCAGTCTGCCAATGCCTTTTTGGGACATTATCGTGGCGGTGCGGCGATTAGTGCTGTGGGTGCGTGTGCAGGCTTTGGGGCAATTTGTGGCTCGTCTTTGGCGACCGCTGCCACCATGGGTCAAGTGGCATTGCCAGAGCTCAAACGTGCCAATTATTCTGACGCTCTCTCCACAGGAGCACTGGCGGCAGGGGGAACGCTTGGGATTTTGATTCCGCCATCGGTGGTGCTCGTCATTTATGCGGTCCTAACAGAGCAAAACGTCTCGGCGATGTTCATGGCATCACTCATCCCTGGTATCATCGCCATGCTTGGCTACATGCTTGCCATCGCCATCTATGTGCGTGTCGTGCCAAACAGCGGTCCTGCCATGCCTAAGATGAGCTGGGCGGATAGAATTCATCTGCTAAAAGGTGTCTGGCCGGTGATAGCGGTGTTCGTACTGGTGATTGGCGGGATTTATGGCGGTCTGTTTACCCCAACAGAGGCGGCAGCCATCGGGACAGTGGCGGTGGGCATTCTTGCTTTTATCACCAAAGAGATGAGCTTTGATGGTCTCATGCATGCCCTGTATGATACCGCTGCCTCAACGGCGATGATTTTTCTGATTTTGCTCGGTGCTGATGTCTTAAATGCCTTTTTTGCCCTATCACAGATGCCTGTGGGACTTGCCGAATGGGTGATTAACAGTGGTCTGTCGCCCTTGACCGTGCTCTTTGCGATGATTGTCATCTATATCGTACTGGGCTGTGTGATGGATAGCTTATCCATGATTTTGCTGACCATTCCTGTGTTTTTCCCCATCATCATGGGCATGGATTTTTGGGGGCTTAACCCTACTGATAAGGCGATTTGGTTTGGTATATTGGCACTCATGGTCGTGGAGATTGGTCTTATTACCCCACCTGTGGGCATGAACATCTTTGTCATCAACAGTCTGGCAAAGAACGTGCCGATGAAAGAGACTTACAAAGGCGTGCTGCCATTTCTATGCTCGGACATCATCCGCATCGTTGCTTTGGTGTTCATGCCTAGTCTCGCGTTATGGCTCGTTCATGTGTTAAGTTAGGTAGCCTGCCCCTTAATCATCTTAGCCATCTTAGTCATATGCCAACTAGCATCGGCATCTGACAAAGGGGCACCGAGCAATGAGGCAAAAGCAATCAGTGTGACCCGTGGGCTAGAAATATGCTCCCAGATGTGTTAGAGTGTTCTTGGCTAAGCCTGTTTAGTTAAGCCTGCTTAGCATCAGGGATAATATCAAAGGTGACGAATAAGGAGTTTCATATGTTTAGCATGATCACAAATTTGTCGGTCAAGATGGTTAAGAATTACCTGCCATCCCCTTTTGTATTTTGTATTATTTTGACCTTGGCGGTGTTTGCTGCTGCTTTGGTTTTCACCAATCAGACACTGTTTGAGACGGCGAATTTCTGGGGTAATGGACTTTGGTCTTTGCTTGGATTTTCCATGCAAATGGCGTTAATTTTGGTCACAGGGCATGTGCTTGCCAAAGCACCCTTTGTCGGTCGTCTGCTAGACGGTATCGCCTCCACCATCAAAAGCCCAAAACAAGCCATCATCGCAGTGACACTGGTCGCTCTGATTGGCTGCTGGCTCAATTGGGGATTTGGTCTGATTGTGGGGGCGGTTTTTGCCAAATCCTTAGCGCGTCAAGTCAAGGGCGTGGATTATCCCCTGCTTGTCGCTTCGGCTTATTCTGGATTTTTGATTTGGCATGGCGGTCTGTCAGGGTCTATTCCGCTGGCTTTGGCAACCGAAGGGGCAGATTTGATACGCATCTCAGGTGAGACCATCACCACCGCCATTCCTGTGAGCCAAACCCTGTTCTCCCCCTTAAATCTGTTTATCGTCTTTGGGCTCTTCATCGGTCTGCCGATTGTCAATATGCTGATGCTACCCAAAGAGCCGACCATCGCTGACCCTAATAAATTAACCGAAGAGTTGCCCGAGCTGCCACAGACCATCACTCCCGCCCAAAAGCTAGATGACAATCGTCTGATGGCACTGCTCATCGTGGGCTTGGGGGCGATTTATCTGTTTGGGCATTTTTATCAAAATGGCTTTAATCTGGCATTAAACATCGTGATTGGACTATTTTTGTTTGCTGGCATTTTGGCACATAAAACCCCAGAACGTTATAGCCGATCCATTGAAGACAGTGCCAGAGGCATTGCAGGTATCGTGCTGTTATTTCCATTTTATGGCGGCATCATGGGGCTAATGATGGGAGTGTCCGAAGGCGGTCAGTCACTAGCAGGCATGATCAGTAATGGATTTGTGGCAATATCTAATCAAGAGACCTTTCCCATGCTCGCCTTTTTGAGTGCAGGACTGGTGAACATTTTTGTCCCCTCGGGCGGCGGTCAATGGGCGGTGCAAGGTCCCATCATGCTACCTGCTGGCGTGCAGCTTGGTGTGGAGCCTGTGGTGTCGGCGATGGCGATCGCATGGGGAGATGCGTGGACGAACATGATTCAGCCGTTTTGGGCACTGCCTCTGCTGGGTATCGTAGGGCTTGATGCTCGTGCCATCATGGGTTACTGCTTGATTGCCTTGGTGTATTCAGGTCTTTTGATTTGTGGTGCATTTTTCTTTTTGGCGTAATTTTATCACTATTATCTTTATTAACTCACTCTAAGGAACTCATCATGACCAAAGTCTATGACAGTGCCGCATCGGCATTACAAGACATCGTCGCAGATGGTCAAACCATTGCCGTGGGCGGGTTTGGGCTGTGCGGCATTCCAGAAAGCTTAATTGCCGCCTTGCGTGATAGTGGTGTTAAGGGCTTAACCTGTATCAGTAATAACGCAGGGGTAGATGATTTTGGCTTGGGGCTGTTGCTACAAACTCGCCAAATCAAAAAAATGATTGCCTCTTATGTCGGTGAAAACAAAGAATTTGAACGCCAATTTTTATCAGGCGAGCTAGAAGTGGAGCTAACCCCACAAGGCACACTGGCGGAGAAACTGCGTGCTGGCGGTGCGGGCATTCCTGCTTTTTTTACCAAAACAGGCGTGGGCACACAGGTGGCAGAGGGCAAAGAAGTGCGTGAATTTGACGGCGAAGAATATGTGATGGAGCGTTCACTGACCGCCGATGTTGCCTTGGTAAAAGCCTATAAAGCCGATAAAGCGGGCAATCTCATCTTTCGTAAAACCGCCCGTAACTTTAACCCTGATGTCGCAACCGCCGGCAAAATCACCGTGGTAGAAGTAGAAGAGCTCGTGGAGACAGGGACGCTTGACCCTGACAGCATTCATCTGCCGGGGATTTATGTGCATCGCATCATCGTCAATGCCAATCCGCAAAAACGCATTGAACAGCGCACCATTTTAAAATAACAATAACTAGGAGAAAATAATGGCTTGGACTCGTGAACAGATGGCGCAGCGTGCCGCCCAAGAATTACAAGATGGCTTTTATGTCAATTTGGGTATCGGTCTGCCCACGCTTGTGGCAAACTACATCCCTGATGGCGTGAAAGTCATGCTTCAATCAGAAAATGGGTTGCTTGGCATTGGGGCATTTCCCACCGAAGAGACGATTGATGCTGACTTAATCAACGCTGGCAAACAAACCGTCACCGCACAAGCAGGGGCAAGTTTTTTTAGCAGCAGTCAGTCCTTTGCCATGATTCGCGGTGGTAAAGTGAACCTTGCCATCTTGGGGGCGATGGAAGTGAGCGAATCAGGCGACCTTGCCAACTGGATGATTCCCGGTAAGATGGTCAAAGGCATGGGCGGAGCGATGGATTTGGTGGCAGGGGTGCAGCGAGTGATTGTGCTGATGGAGCACACCGCCAAAGACGGCTCATTTAAAATCAAAGCCCAATGCGACTTACCGCTGACAGGCAAAAAAGTCGTGCATCGTATCATCACCGATTTGGCGGTACTGGACGTGAGCAGTGAAGGGCTAAAACTTGTTGAGCTTGCCGATGGGGTGAGTTTTGATGAAGTGCAAGCCAAAACTGGTGTGGCGATTGTTAAGTAGCACCAGAGTTTAATCATAGAAGATAAGGAGAGAGTCATGTCAACCGAGGTCGTCATCGTCGCTGCCAAACGCACGTCCGTTGGCTCATTTTTGGGGGCGTTATCTACGCTTAGTGCACCAGAGCTTGGGCAAGCAGTCATCAGCGACATTCTAAAAGAGACAGGGCTGCCACCAGAACAGGTCAGCGAGGTCATCATGGGTAATGTGCTGACCACAGGCGTGGGACAAAACCCAGCTCGCCAAGCGGCGATGCTCGCAGGGCTGCCTGTCACCACGCCAGCGACGACGGTGAATGTCGTCTGTGGCTCAGGACTAAAAGCGGTGCAGATGGGCGTGCAGGCGATTTTATGTGGTGATGCTAAGATTGTGATTGCAGGCGGGCAAGAGTCCATGTCGCAAAGTCCACATTTTATCCGACTGCGAGAGGGCATAAAAATGGGCGATGGTTCGCTGACTGACAGCATGGTCGCAGATGGCTTAACGGATGCCTATCACGGCTATCACATGGGCATCACCGCCGAAAATATCGCCGAACGTCTAAGCATCAGTCGCACTGCCCAAGATGAATTTGCCTTATCCTCGCAGCAAAAAGCTACCCAAGCAGCGGCAGAGGGGAGGTTTGTTGGTGAGATTAGCCCTGTGCTCGTACCACAGCGTAAAGGCGAACCCATCACCGTAGATAAAGATGAATACATCAAGCCAAATACGAGCCCAGAGGGTTTAGCCCGCCTCAAACCTGCCTTTAAAAAAGACGGCACGGTCACCGCAGGTAATGCCTCAGGCTTAAATGACGGTGCAGCGGCGGTGCTGCTCATGAGTAAGGAGACCGCCAACGAGTTGGGCTTGCCAATCTTAGCCAAGGTCGTCTCTTATTGTGCCACAGGCATTGAGCCTGAGGTGATGGGCTTAGGGCCTGTATCGGCGGTCAAGACTACCCTACAAAAAGCAGGGTGGGGTATTGATGACGTTGATTTATTTGAGGCTAATGAAGCTTTTGCCTCCCAAGCACTGGGCGTGGCAGGGCAGCTAAATCTACCCAGCGAGAAGGTGAACGTCAATGGTGGGGCGATTGCCATCGGACATCCGATCGGTGCCTCAGGCTGTCGTATTTTGGTAAGTCTCATTCACGAGCTACACCGCTCTGGCAAATCCAAAGGGGTGGCAACCTTATGCGTGGGCGGTGGCATGGGTCTTGCGATGGCGGTTGAAGTTGTCTGATAATGTTTATTTGACATGAGTGATTTTATTTTAGAGGAGTTCTTGACTTATCAGCTGCACCGTTTGTCCAAACTCATTGACCAAAAAATAGACTTTGGCGGTAGTCAGTTTGAGATTTCTTATGGCGAGGGGCGGGTGCTTGCGGTCATTGGCTATCACAAAAAGCTGTCGGTCAATGGGCTGGCTGCCAAAAGCAATCTGGACAAAAGCCAAGCCAGTCGTGCGACGGCAGCGTTGGTGGATAAGGGCTTGGTCATCAAAACCAAAAGCGGCAACGACAGCAGAAGCTTTGAGGTGAGCCTATCAGAGCAGGGTCAAGTCGCCTACGAAGCGGTCATCGCTCGTATCCATACCCGCAATGAGCTGGCTCTGTCGGCGTTAGATGAGGACGAACGCAAAGAACTTCTTGGCTTGCTAAATAAAATCACCCATCATTTAAGCCAGTGAGAATCATCGTATTTTTTCTGATAAATACAGCAGATTTAGCGAAAATTAACCACTTGACTTGTGGTTTATTTTTCTTATAATAGTTGCGTACACAACTAAATTTACCACCCAAAATATAGGCTTTTTTTGATTTAAAACAAGACTGGGCGACAACGACCATACATGTACAAGTGGCACATCAGGAAGTTGGCAGTGCCGTCTTGTTTTGCAATCAAATGATCATCAGTTCATCAGGACAAGGAGAGTAACATGCACCGTCCCATCACCACACCGCATGAGTCGCTGTATCATGATTACGTCATTCATCCGCATTATCATCCCAACGACGATACAAGGCACGACGCCCCTGTCACCATCGTAGGGGCAGGGCCTATTGGTTTGTGCTCGGCATTACTGCTTGCCAAACAGGGCGTAAAATCCATCGTGCTCGCCAGTCAGCTACAAGTATGTGAGGGCAGTCGTGGACTGGTGTACACCAAACGCTCAATGCAGATTCTGCAAACCGCAGGGGTTGCCAAAGCCATCGTCCAAAAAGCCTTGCCGTGGACAGCAGGCAATTCGTTTTATCATGGCAAACGAGTATTTCGTATGCAAAATCCAAGCGATGAGCATGACGTGTTTGCTCCGCTTAATAATTTGCAACAAAATCATCTTGAAAAATATCTCATTGACGCGGCACTTGTCAATGATTACATTGAGATCCGTTTTGGTAATCACGTGACGGATCTGTACTCACGTGCCGATGGAGTGACGTTGCAGGTGGACACGCCTGTGGGTACATACAGCTACAAGACGCCTTGGCTGATTGCCGCAGATGGTGGTCGCTCGTTTGTGCGTGCCAAGCTTGATTTAAAACTTCATGGCAGCAGCTATGAGGGGCGTTTTGTGATTGTTGACATCAAGGTGGATTTGCCACTGCCTACTGAGCGTTTGGCGTATTTTTCGCCAAAGTGGAATCAGGGGAACACCATCTTGTTGCACAAAGAGCCTGATGGCATGTGGCGTTTTGATTATCAGTTGTCTCCAGAGGTGTCAAACGAGGAAGCACTTGACCCCAAAAACATCGCTCACGCGGTCAATGCACAGCTTGCCATGATGGGTTATGATGATTTGCCTTGGGAGCTAGATTGGGCTTCGGTGTATTCGGCACGTGCCTTGACTTTGTCGGATTATGTACATGGGCGTATTTGTTTTGTTGGAGATACGGCACATTTGCTGCCCATTTTTGGGGTGCGTGGGGCGAACACGGGTTTTCAAGACGCCATGGATTTGTGCTGGAAATTATCCAGTGTGATTTTGGGCTTTGCTGGCGTGGATTTATTGGACAGTTATTCACAGGAGCGTGTCAGAGCTGCTCGTGAGATTATTGATGAGGCGGGTAAGAGCACGCGTTTTATGGCACCACCGAGTAAAGGGTTTCGTCTGCTGCGAGATGCGGTGCTGTCATTGTCGCTAGAACATGACTTTGTACGTCCTTTGTATCATTGGCGGACATCACGTCCACACCGCTATGACGATTCTCGCCTAAATGCAGTCGGTGATGACAATGCCCTCATGCATGCCGAGCTTGCCAATGGCGGTGTGCTGCCTGATGTCAAATTATCAGAGGGCAGTCTTTATGATGTGCTGGATTATCAGTTTGCCGTGCTTTATTTTGGGCAAGTGCCACCAACAGCACTACAAGATGAGGTGGCGACCATTGCTGGTCAATTACCGATTAAACTCATCAGCATCCATGATGATAAAGCTGACATTGTGCTTGATCGCAGTGTCATTGATGAGCGTTATCATGCCACCACAGGCGAGGTATATCTGATACGCCCTGACCACCATATTGCAGGACGTTGGCAGAGCCATGTCAAGGGCAGTCTTGCCGCCTATTTTGATAAGTTCCATGAGATGAAAGGAGTTTAAGATGACGACATTATCCACCCAAGATTTAGAGAGGGTTTATGACACCTTAGCAGGCACGATTGATGCGGTAGATGAGGATAAGCAGCTGCTATTTTTAACTAAGTTGGCACTGCTCTTTGCTCATGAGATTGGTGATGTGGCAGTGATAGAGAAGGCCATTAAAGCGGCGGCGGTCTTTGAGGGTGAGACTCTTTGATGGCAAATAAGGGTGTGCAACTAGTGGCACCTGCCCATCTTTTGTCCTTATTTACTCAAAATCAAAGCCCAACTGCTTTGGCGGTTCAAGAGAATCAAGTTCATCATAAAGCGATAACTGATATTTTTGCGTCTGACCGCCTTGTTTTTGGCGGAGTATCGCTTTGAGGTTTTGTCGCCTTTTGGCGAGGGTTTTTAGAATTTTTGCCTTATCATGGTCACCTAGCGTGTGCCATGCCTGACGTTCGCTGCGTTTTCTAAAACAGCCCACGCAATAGCCCTTCTTGTTCATGGCACAGACACCAATACAAGGGCTGTCTATCATAAAAAGTTCGTTTTGCATGGCAAGGTGTCTGGCGTTATCGGTGAAGGGCTAGGCACTCATTATAGCGAAAATCCCCAAAAATTGATACAATGATTGCCATTTTATCAACATTCAAAAGACAGCCATGACCATCATCTACCTACACGGACTAGACAGCAGCCCTGATGCCGCCAAAGCCACCATCACCCACACCCACGCTAAAGAACACGGCATAACAGTCATTCGCCCCGACCTAAACTGCCCGCCCGATGACGTCATCGCCAAAGTTACAGAGCTGATTAAAAATCACCCAAACGCTGTACTGATTGGCTCGTCTTTGGGGGGATATTTTGCCACGCTCATCAGCGACATGACAGACACGTCTGCGATACTGCTAAATCCTAGCATTCGCCCTGATGTGAGCTTTCGGCGGTTTTTACAGGATAATTTTGATGGGCACACACTGTCTGATGACAGCATCATCTACACCACCACAGGCGGCTGGCAAATCCGCTATGGCGATTTGGCGTGGTTTGACGCCCATCGCTTGCAGGTAAAAAACCCAAGCAAAATTAGCGTGCTATTAAAACTGGGTGATGAACTCTTGGACGCTGCCGCCACACACACTTTTTATCAAGAGCGTGGGGCGTTCGTGCTTGCCCAAGATGGCGGCGACCATGTGATGAGTGATTATGATGAGCAGGTGGCGATGGTGTTAGATTGGGCGATGGCTTTACAAAATCGTTCATGACAAATCGTTCATGACAAACTCTCTGATGAAAAAATTGCTTCCCATACTCATCACTCTTCTTAAACTCCCCCTTTGGCTTTTGCTGACAGGGTTTATCGCTCATGGCATTGCCACCTTAGAAACTGAGCAGTATCAAAGGGGCGATGTCATCAATGATGGATTTCGGGTAGCAGTGGTGGATGGTTATGCAAGAAGTTTATCTGAGCTAAAAAGTGGCGAGTTTCAACTACAAACCACCCCTGATGCGGACTATATGGAAGACCGCCTTTACGTCAATGACGATGGCACTTTGACCTATCATAACGAAGGGGCGATGTGGCACAGTCGCTCCACTTATCGCATTGAACATGGCGAAGTGGTGCCTGTATCATTTTATTTTTTGAGTCTTGGGTATATTTTTTATGGTATGATTGGAGCGACCGTTGTTATGTTGTTTGGCAACTATGCAGTGAGACGGTTTTTATATCGCCATGACAAAAACAAACTTACCCATTATCACAAAGCCATCATCATGAGCATCAAAAAGACCGTGTTATTCACCATATTGTTTGTGGCAATATATATGGTGATGGCATGGCTAAGATGAGCTTGATTTAAGGGCAAATTTTCCAAATCACCATCTTTTGGTGTAAAATAGCCCACCTTTATTTAAAAATATCGCATCATGAGCCAATACACCGCCCAAAATTTAGAAGTACTAGAAGGGTTAGAACCCGTCCGCCGCCGCCCCGGTATGTACACCGACACCACCCGCCCCAACCACCTTGCCGCCGAAGTGATAGACAACTCGGTGGACGAAGCACTGGCTGGCTTTGCTCGCCACATCACCGTTACCCTACACGCCGATGGCTCGTTGTCCGTCTTGGACGATGGTCGGGGCATGCCCACCGACATTCACCCTGAATTTGGGCAATCGGGCGTGGAGCTGATTTTGACTCGTCTGCACGCAGGGGGTAAGTTCTCCACCGACAATTACGCCATCAGTGGCGGTCTGCACGGCGTGGGTATCAGCGTGGTCAATGCCCTATCCACACGGGTGGAAGTGAGTGTATGGCGTGATGGCACGCAGTTTGACATGGCGTTTGAACACGGTGTGCCTGTCACCGCCTTGACAAGCTCGCCTACTCCCAATAAGAAAAAACGGGGGACACTGGTAAGATTTTGGGTGGACGGCAAATACTTTGACAATCCCAAATTTTCCATCAAAGCCCTAAAACACAGCCTAAAAGCCAAAGCGGTACTCCTAGCAGGGCTTACCATTGACTTTGTGTCCGAGCTTGACCCATCTGACAGCGATTCTTGGCAATATGCCGATGGCGTGGTGCAATATTTAAGCGAGCAGCTGGGCGATTTGCCCACCTTACCCCAACCCCCCTTTTATTTTAGCCAAGAACCCAAAACAGGCGAGCGGGGCGGAGCGACCTTTGCCCTGTCATGGTTTGATGACACCACCCCCACCATTCAAGAAAGCTATGTCAATCTGATTCCCACCGCCCAAGGTGGCACGCACGTCAATGGGCTAAGAACAGGCATTACCGACGCACTTCGGGAGTTTTGTGAGATTCACAATCTACTTCCTAGAAACGTGCGGCTCACAGGCGATGATGTATGGGACGGGGTGAATTTTATTTTGTCCTTAAAATTTGCCGAACCCCAATTTAGCGGTCAAACCAAAGAGCGTCTGTCTAGCCGAGAAGCCGCACCGCTTGTACAAACACTTGCCAAAGACAGTTTTAGCCTATGGCTTAACGCCCACCCAGACACCGCCAAAGCCATCGCCGAGCTTGCCATCACTAAGGCAGGCAAACGCCTAAAATCCGCCCAAAAAGTCGCCAGAAAGAAAATCACCCAAGGTCCTGCACTCCCTGGTAAATTGGCGGACTGTAAAGGCGATTTAAAAGACGGAGCAGAGTTGTTCCTAGTAGAAGGCGACAGTGCGGGCGGCAGTGCCAAACAAGCACGAGACAGGCATTTTCAGGCGATTCTGCCCCTGCGTGGTAAAATCCTAAACACATGGGAAGTCTCACACGACACCGTATTATCCAGCCAAGAGATTCATGACATCGCCATCGCCATTGGTGTGGACCCAGCCAGTGATGATTTATCGGAGCTGCGTTATGATAAAATTTGTATCCTAGCAGATGCAGACAGTGATGGGCTGCACATTGCTACTTTGATTTGTGCGTTGTTTGTCAAGCATTTTGCCGCACTCGTGGATGCAGGACATTTGTATGTTGCCATGCCGCCTTTGTACCGTGTGGACATTGGCAAAGACGTGCATTATGCCTTAGATGATGCTGAATTATCCCTAATCTTAAAAAAAGCAGGCAACAAAAAAGCCCAAATCACCCGCTTTAAGGGCTTGGGTGAGATGAACCCTGAGCATCTCAAAGAAACCACCATGAACCCCGACACCAGACGGCTGGTACAGCTTGACCTAGATGATGCACACAGCACCAGTGAGCTGATGGACATGTTACTTGCCAAAAAACGAGCCGCCGATAGAAAGGCGTGGTTGGAGAACAAGGGGGATTTGGCGGATTTGGCGGTATAAGATGGCAGATTCTTGTCCCATTTTGTCCGCACTGACCCCTTTATCTGACATGTCGCATCAGTTGTATGTGGCGTGTAGTGGCGGACGAGACTCACTCGTGCTTGCCTATGGCTGTCTGCTGCTCTATCGTCAAGGGGTGCTACAACGACTGCCTACCTTGCTCCATGTTCATCATGGCATGCAGGTAGCCAATGATGCGTGGGCGGTATTTGTGGATACGTGGGCACGGCAGTGGGGCTTTGACTGTCAGATTCTAAGGATAAAGATAGATAAAAAAACCGAAACCCACGCACGTGCTGCCCGTTATCAGGCTCTTTTGGGGGCGATGGTAGACGATGGCGTGCTCTTGTTGGCGCATCATGCCGATGACCAAGCTGAGACCTTACTCATGAGACTGATGAGTGGTGCAGGCGTGCAGGGCATGTCAGGCATGAGGGCATGGCAGGTTATACAGATGGCAGGGCGTAACATCACGCTTCATCGCCCTCTGCTTCATGTCTCTCGTCAAGCAATTACTACTTTTGCTCACACTCATGCACTGCCCTATGTGGACGACCCCACCAATGAAGGGGTGGACAATGTCCGCAGTGTGATTCGTAACGACATCCTGCCACGCCTTGCCATGATGAATCCCAAGGTAAGAGATAACATCGCTCGCACCGCCCATCTCATGAGTGATGCCAATCACCTCATCGAAGAGGTGATTCATGAGCTCTACCAGAAGTGCAGGGTGGAAGGGGGCAATCACCCTTTTGTCAGTCGGCTAGACACCTCTTATATTCGCACGCTGACCCCACCCAAGCAGTCAGCACTCATTCGTCACTACATCCAAGGCGATGAGGGAATGCCGCCTACTCATCGTACCGTGATGGAGGTCATCGCTCTCATTCATCGCACCAATCATGACCATCAGACGCAGGTGTTTTGGCAGGCACAAAAGGGGGCTTATACCATTTGCCGCTATAAAGAGACGCTTTATCGCTACCATCAGGGACTGTTTTTGTTATTAAAAGAAGGCAGTGATGTCGTGGGCGATCGAGGGGGGCGATGTGAGGGGATGGTGGTTTTAAAAGAGCGAGCATGCTGGCAGCTGGTGTTTGATGCACCCAAATTTTGGCAAACAGCATCCCTACCCCTAAAACAGGATACAGTGCGTGCAAATCTTAGCTTGATAAGAGTTGGTGCTTGTGATGATGTCAAGGTATATCAGCCCTATATGGACAAGAGGGGAGAGCAGCAGGTTGCCTTTAAAAAATTAAGTGGCAAAAAACTCTATCAAACCCTAAATATCCCCACATGGCACCGCCAAAATTTGTGGGTGGTACACATCGGCGTAGAGCCTGTACTGCTCATGACGATGGAGCAAAGCTGGCTGTTAGAGGGTGCTTATTTTGATGAATTTATGAAAGGTTTTGATGACAAACATCATGCGTGGATTAGGGTGGAGAGGCACGATGAGGCGGTCTCTGGTTAGGGCGTGTTCACTTTATCATGAACAGTTAAGAGTCAGTTGCTGGTATTTTTAAGAAATGCCCATAAGATGACAGGGAGATGCCCCAAAATATCTCTTGGGAATTTTGACACAAATGGACAAACTTGGTGTACAATGTTGGGTTTGTACATTGGACAGATGTGATTTTAATAGGGTGAACTATGACGATTTTTAAGGCATTAGATGACAAAACGGTGGTATTCATCGGTGGTGGCAACATGGCAGGGGCGATGATTGAGGGTCTGCTGCACGCCAAAGCGGCTCATGGCTTGACCTTAACCATCGGCGTCTCAGAAAAAGATGCGAGTAAACAAGAACAGTTTGCCAAAAAAGGCGTGATGACCGCAAGCCCTGATACCGCTCATGCCTTGATTGACCAAGCAGATGTGGTGGTGTTGGCAATCAAGCCACAGGCGTTATCCGAGGTTGCACCTACTTTGGCACCTCATCTGTCTGATAAGCTGGTGCTGTCAGTGCTTGCAGGGGTGCCAACCGACGTTTTATCAAAATTCTTAGCCTGTCATCAGGTGGTGCGAGCCATGCCAAACTTGCCAGCCTCCATCGGGCAGGGGGCGACAGGACTGTATGCCGATAAGCATGTGGAGCAAAGTAGCCAAGACATGTGTGAAGCCATCATGACGAGCTGTGGTCTGGTGGCGTGGGTTGATCACGAGGACGATTTACACGCGGTAACAGCAGTGTCGGGTTCGGCACCTGCCTACTTTTTTTATGTGTTAGAGCACATGATTGCTCAGGCGGTCGCCATGGGACTGTCTGCCGAGGACGCACACAGATTGGCGGTGCAGAGCATGGTGGGAGCAGGGGAACTTGCTCGCCACGGCGACCCTAAGACATTGCGAGAAAATGTCACCTCAAAAGGAGGGACAACGGCACAGGCCCTAGAATCCTTGCAAAAAGATGACGTCGGTCATGCCTTTGAGCGTGCGATGGTGGCGTGCTATGACAGAAGTGTCACACTGGGCAAGATGTTTGATTAGCAGGCCGATTTCATCGTATTTTAACGACCAAAAAGAATTAAGTCACTTATGAATGAACCGATTACCATCATTTTTAACATCGTTGTCAATTTTGCCTTAATGATTTGTTTTTTAAGGTTCATGTGCCAATTTGCGGAGATTGACCCCAAACATCCTTATGCCAAAGTCGCTTATTCACTCTCTGCGGTGGTGACGGTTTTTGGCAGGATTTTTCCCGATTTGGGTAAGGGGAGATTTAGCACCTCTGCGGTGGTGCTGATGCTGTTATTGACGTTCATCAAGATTGCAGGCATGGCAAGCATCACAGGGGAGACACTAACGCCCCTCGTCTTGTTTTTTAGTGGCATGCTCTCAGCGATATTATCACTCATCAATGCCTTTCAGTACATCGTGATAGCCTCGGTCATCATCAGTTGGATCATCATGTTGGCACAGGTCATGCATCCACTCATGGAGCTCATCATGCAAATGGCAGAGCCAATCATTGCCCCTTTTCGCAAAATCACGCCCAATCTTGGCATGTTTGATTTTTCCACCTTGGTTGCCATCATGGCGTTGGCATTATTAGAAATCGCCATTAAAATCATCGGCGGCAACATCCTAGAATCACTGATGTAAAAGCCTGTCAAATCCGACCCTACGGTTATCTGCGGTTATCTGACATCACATACAACCACATGAAAAACCCCCAAAACGTTAAGTTTGGGGGGTTATTTATCAAATTAACTTGATAAATTATGCCAAAGCAGTTTTTGCTTTTTCGCAGATGGCGGCAAATGCAGGAGCATCATGCATGGCAATGTCTGCCAAGATACGACGGTCAATCTCAATGCTTGCCTTTTTAAGACCATTGATAAGACGGCTGTATGACAGACCATTGATACGAGCACCAGCATTGATACGCGCAATCCACAGACGGCGAAAAGAGCGTTTTTTGTTGCGACGGTCACGATAAGCGTATTGACCAGCTTTCATGACTGCCTGAACAGCAACACGATACACACGAGAGCGTGCACCATAGTAGCCTTTTGCACGAGCTAGAACTTTTTTATGACGGCGATTTGCCTGTACACCACGTTTTACACGAGCCATTTTATTCTCCTAAAATTATAGATAAGGGCACATACGGCGGATTGACGGAACGTCAGCGACGTGAACCATGACGCAGCCACGCAACTGGCGGATACGCTTAGGAGATTTCTTGGTAAGAATGTGGCGTTTGAACGCTTGTTTACGCTTAAAGCCGTTTGCGGTTTTTTTGAAACGCTTTGCCGCACCACGTTTGGTTTTTAGTTTCATGATGACCTCTTTGATAAATTCGGTTGCCCGATTGAACCTTTTTGCCCATTTATTTTAAAATCAAAACAAACAGCGGAAGGTGGGACGCATATTATAAAGGCATTTTAAGAAGATTACAAGCCAAACTTGAAAGTGTCGTGCATTTCATTTATCCTTAACGATACCCTTAATTACTCATGATAAACCACATGACCGACAAACTTCCCAAAAATACGCTCATCAAAGTCTTGCCTCATTTCATGCAGCAATTCATCGCACGCTTTTTTGTGACCAAAATGCTGGCGTGGCTCATGTCCATTGTCTTTACCCTGTTTGTGGGCATGAGCAGTTGTTGGCTCATCATGGCGTTATGGGTGCATCAGCCATTTGGTGCATTGGCGACGAAAGTTGTTATGGTGTTTTGGCTGTGTTTGGCATTTAGTTTGACGGGCTTTTTCATCACCCGAGCGATTTTTAGACGACGGACAGATTTGCTGGTCTATCTGTTGTGTTTTGGGGTGGGGCTTGGTTGGTATTTTGGCATGGAGGCGAGCAACGATCGTGTGTGGCATGACGAAGTGGCGAAGATTGTCAGGCATGAGAGGCATGGAGACATCATCACTTTACACAATGTTCGCAATTTTCGCTGGTATGATAAAGACAAATACCAAGTCAATTGGGAGACTCGTCAGTATGATTTGCAAGAGTTGGAGAGTTTTGAGCTCATCATTTCAGATTGGGGTCTAGATAAGATTGTGCATACGATGGCAAGTTTTGGCTTTAAAAACGGAGAAAAGCTCAGCTTTTCTATTGAAATCCGTAAAGAGTCACACGAGAGTTTTTCGGCGATAGGGGGATTTTTTCGTCAATTTGAATTGGCACTGGTGGTGGGCGATGAAAAGGATTTGTTGTACAGTCGTACGAATGTACGTGGCGAGGATGTGTACATTTATCCTGTGAAACTGTCCGAAGAGAGCGTGCGCGAGCTGTTTTTGTTGTATTTGCAAAAGGGTGAAAATCTCAACCATGAAGCCCGTTGGTACAATACATTGACCAGTAATTGCACCACGATTATTTTTGACATGATGGGTAAGATTGAGCCGATTCCTGTGGACTATCGTGCCCTGCTTGCAGGCTTATTGCCCGAATATCTGCACGAGGAGCAGGTGATTGATACACGGTACACAGTCAGTCAGTGGAGGCAGATGGCGTATGCCAACCCTCATGTGGTGCATTTGACAAAAACAGACATGGACAGCCAAGAGTTTTCAAGGCTGATACGCCAAAAATTGCCAAAACCCTAGAAATTATAGAAATCCTAGAAGCGGCGATACAAGATGTCATGTTAGAAGATGAATGATAAAAACGCTCAGTCATGATAGACGCCCATCTTAGGTGTTTTTTACCATCCTCTTGTCGCTTATCCATGCCCTTCATCAGGGTGTGGCAACTACAATCACATGAACTTTTGTGATAAAATAGCCAAAACCAAAGAGACACACCCACACCATGAACTACCTTGACGCTCTTAATTTCAATGCAGACGGACTCATTCCTGCCATCGCCCAAGACCACAAGACAGGGCAGATTTTGATGATGGCGTGGCAAAATCGTGAAGCCCTAGCCATGACAGCCAAAACGGGACAGGCGGTATATTTTAGTCGCAGTCGTGGCAAGCTGTGGCATAAAGGCGAGGTAAGTGGACACACCCAAATCGTTCATGAGATACGCACCGATTGTGACAAAGACGTGATTGTGCTTAGTGTCACGCAGCTGGGTGGGATAGCCTGCCATACAGGAAGGGTGAGTTGTTTTTATGAAAAACTAGACACACAGACCCAAGATTGGGTGATAACAGATAAAGTCATCAAAGACCCACATGAAATCTATGGCGCACCCCAAGTCACCGCTCACGATGACGACAATCAGCCTTCTGTCAAGCCAAGCCATGATAAAATCATTGGTAAGCTAGATCGCATTTTACAGGCACGAAAGCATGCAGACAAAGACAGCTCCTATGTATCAACGCTCTATCACAAAGGGCTCAATAAAATCCTAGAAAAAGTAGGCGAAGAGAGTACCGAGGTCATCATCGCTGCCAAAGAGCTAGAACTCATCCGTGCCAAAGGCGACGATGACAGTCATGCCAAGTCAGAGGTCATCTATGAGGTGGCGGACATGTGGTTTCATAGTCTTGTGGCACTACATCATTTGGGCTTATCAGGCGATGAGGTGCTTGACGAGCTTAGCAGGCGGTTTGGATTATCAGGCATTGATGAAAAAAACAATCGCACACCCAAATAATACGCGACAAATGAGCAATAAGCAGGCGTGATATTTGGCTTAGGAGGTGCAGCTTGTCATGACCTTGTCAAAATCAGCGTTTACAATTCTAAGCCAATTGTCTTTTTAAATCATTCACACCACATCATTCACACTGGGGTAAGTTATGGGCGGATTTTCATTAACACATTGGTTGATTCTACTGGTGGTTGTCGTTGTTATTTTTGGCACCAGCAAACTAAAAAATGCAGGCAAAGATTTGGGTTCTGCCGTCAAAGGCTTTAAAGACGCGGTTAAAGACGAGGAAAAGCCCAAGCTTGGCCAAAATGACGGCGAAGTGGTCAAGGCAGAGGAGATTAAGTCAGATGTGCCACAGACCAAAAAAGATGAGACGGCATAACTTCTGCCATGCTTAATCTTGGACTGTTTGAGCTGGGGCTGTTTGGGGTGATTGCACTCATCATTCTAGGTCCTGAAAAACTCATCATGACGGCACGCACGCTTGGCAAATGGTACGGCAACTTTCGTCGTATGTCGGCACGCCTGCAAAGCGAGTTGGTCAGCGAGCTTGAACTGACCGAGGTTCAAAATGCCTTGCGAGCGGAGATTGAAGAGATTCGGGCATCCGAAGCCAAAATGAAAGCCCAAATGCAAGAGTTGCAGCTCAAAATACGCCAAGCCGATAAGAGGGCACGCACCAGCCAAGCGGCGATGTTAGAAGAAGACGACCCCAGTCGTGATGATGCCCAACATACTCTGATAACCGCCCCTTTAACTCATCGCTTTTTTTTGCTTGGCGATTATGACAAAAAACGCCGTCTGCCACCGCCACCTTTTCTGCCCAATCATCAGGCGGATAAGCTGCTGTATCAGGAGGGTGTGTGAGCCATCTACCCTCCCAAAACGACCCCCTAGCTCATCACAAGGATGAGGGCGATATGCCACTTATGGCACATTTTGCCGAACTGCGTCATCGCCTCATTCGCATCGTGGTCGTGGTGCTGGTTGTATTTTTACCACTCATGTATTTTAGTCGCCCGCTCTACGATCTCATCTCAAATCCACTGGTCGCACTTTTGCCAGCGAATGCCAGCATCATCGCCACGCAGGTGACCTCGGGTTTTTTGGCACCGATTCGTTTGGCGTTTTTTGTGTCGCTGTTTGTCTGCGTGCCCTTTATCATTGCCCAACTATGGGGATTTGTGTCGCCTGCCCTGTATAGGCACGAGAAAAGAGCGGTCATACCCCTGCTGTTATCTGCCATTTTGCTGTTTTATGTGGGCATGGCGTTTGCTTATTTTGTCGTGCTTGTGCCTGCTTTGAAGTTTTTGGTGTTGTTTTCGCCAGATAATGTCTTGCCGATGACGGACATTGACAGCTATTTGAGTTTTGTGATTAAGCTTTTTTTGGTGTTCGGGCTCATGTTTGAGATACCTGTGGCGACCATGCTCCTTGTGCTGATGAAAATTGTGACACCAGACTGGCTGGCGGATAAACGCAAATTCATTATTGTCGGCTGTTTTTTTGTGGCAGCCATCATCACACCGCCTGATGGTGCTAGCATGCTCATGCTTGCCATTCCCATGTGTATTTTGTTTGAAGTGGGGCTGATGGTGGCAAGATTTTTGGTGCAAGACACAGCAGAGCACACCATGCCAACCTCATCCACATGAGCCATATCCATCAAAAGGCTCGTCACTCCCTTTATTGTACACAGACAAATGACGGCATCAGGATATCTAAATCAGAATGTCGGTCATGCTCTTAGGCGTTGTTCTTAGTGGCGTTGCTCTTAGCATTTTTTGTCGGTTTGTGCTACAATGCCAAACAATTTATCCATCTTGTTTTTTAGTCGCCAAATCACCCGCCATGTCCATTGAATTACCCCCTTACCGACCGATAAAAAAACGCAGTGGACTGGCTGTCATGGGTGCTGCCTTTCATGCACTGCTCATGCGTGAATTGCAGACTCGTTTTGGCAGTTATCGCTTGGGCTATCTGTGGGCACCCTTGGAGGTGATTTTACAGGTGGCGATCATGATGGTGATTTTTGGTGCCATCATGAAGCGAGCGCTGCCGGGCATGGATTATATGCTGTTTTTGGTGGCAGGGTTTGCCCCCTTTTTCATGATGCAAAAGATTGCCGTGCGTTCACTTGGAGCGGTCTCTGCCAATGCAGGGCTGCTCATGTATCGTGCGGTGTGTCATATTGATGTCATCATCGCTCGCTCGTTTTTGGAGCTCGTGATTTATTTTGTGACCTTTGTGATTTTGCTTGGTGGGCTGGCTTTTTTTGGCATTGAGTTTAGTTTGGCAAATTTGCACATGGTGCTGCTCTGTTGGGTGCTCATGTTTTTGTTTGCCTTTGGGCTTGCCATGATACTCATGATTGTGGGGCATTATGGCGGTGAGCTGACCAAAATCATCAGCATCATTTTTACGATTTTGTACTTTACCTCAGGGGTGATTTATTCGGTGCATATCGTGCCTGAGCCATATTTGCCCTACCTCATGTACAACCCCTTCATTCATAATTTGGAAATGATACGCCATTCACTGGCACCGACTTATCCGATTTATCATGTGAACATGTGGTATTTTGTTAAGTGGATGGTGTGTGTTAATTTTTTGGGGCTTCTGCTGTATAAGGCGTTTGAGCGTGATTTGATTCGCACCAAGTGATAAAGAGATGATTGAAATTAAAAGCATCACCAAGTCCTTCATGACCCCAAAAGGTCGTCATTATCTATTTAGGGATTTGAATCTGACCATCGCGGATAAACAGTCAGTAGGGCTACTTGGACGTAATGGTGCAGGTAAATCCACGCTCCTGCGGATCATTTGTGGGCTTGATACGCCAGATAAAGGTGAGATCATCACCGACAGCACCATCAGCTGGCCTGTGGGCGTGGCAGGGGGGTTTCAGGGCAGCTTAACAGGTAGACAAAATGTCCGTTTTGTGTGTCGGCTGTATTCTAGCGGCGATTATATTGATGAGAAAATTCGCTTCGTTGAGGAGTTTGCTGATATTGGCAAATACTTTGACATGCCTGTCAAAAGCTACTCATCGGGCATGAGGTCACGATTGACCTTTGGTTTGTCGCTTGCCTTTGATTTTGATTATTATATGCTAGATGAGGTCAGTGCGGTGGGCGATGCGGCATTTCGCAAACGCAGTGAGGAGATATTGGAGGCTCGGCGAGCTCAATCAGGGTTTTTGATGGTGTCTCACAATTTAAAAGAGATTGAAAAAAACTGCGACGTCGGTATTGTTCTGATGGATCAGACTGCCAAAGTATTTGATAACCCCAAAGAAGCCATTGAGGTGTATAACGAACATGTTCACAAAGCTAAAAAATAAGCGTCACCGCACCAACATCATTTTGTTCATTTTGGTGGTGATCATACCATGGATTGCCATCAGTGCCTATGTGCTTATACTGGCTCATCCACGTTATGTTAGCACCTCTGATGTGGTGATTAAGCAGGTCTCAGAACAAGGCGTTTCTGCCTCAGGCATCTCATCGCTCTTGGGGGTTAATAACACCAATCGTGATGATGCGCTCTACTTGACCAAATACATCTTATCTAATGACATGATTGATGCTCTGGATGCTGAGTTTAAGTTCCGCCAAGCGTATCATGTCAATGGCAGTGATTTCATCAATGAGCTGCCTGCGGACGCCACCCAAGAGGAGCTTAGAGATTACTTTAAAAAGCGAGTGTCGGTCAATCTTGATGAGCTAAGCTACGTGCTGACAGTTACCACCGAAGGCTTTGAGCCAGAATACGCCCTAAGGCTAAACCAAGCCATCTTGCGTGAATCAGAAAAATTCGTCAATAGCATCTCAAAAGACGTGGCAAATGAACAGCTCGCCTTTGTCACCACACAAGTCCAAGAAGCCGAAAACAAGCTAAACGACGCCAAAAAGGCGGTGGTGGACTATCAGAATCAGAACGAGATTTTTGACCCGCAAGTCAATGCCCAAATGGTCAATCAAGTCATCGGCACACTACAAGGACAACTGAGCACGCTTCGCACCGAAGAGCGTCAGCTTTTAAGCTACCTAAACCCTGAGGCACCACAGGTGGTCAGCCTGCGTAGTCAAATCAGATCGGTGGAAAAACAAATCAGCGATGAGCAGTCTAAGCTCACCTCCCCAAGAGATACCAAGCTTAACGCCAAGACCATTGAGTTTGAGACACTACAAGCGGAGGCGGCATTTGCCAATGAACTCTACAAAATCGCCCTAACCTCGCTTGAAAGCTCTCGCTTGGAAGTCATGCGTAAGATGAAAAACTTGGTCATCATCACCTCCCCTCACCAAGCCGAAGAGGCACTGTACCCAAGAGTGGGTTATGTGCTCGGCACCTCTTTGGTGCTGCTTTTGATTTTGTATGGCTTTGTGGTGCTCGTGCTTGCTGTCATCAAAGATCATGCCAAGTGAATGACGGCAAAAGTTTAAGGAATGATTATGAATATATTGACAAAAAAAACCTCATTGGTGATGGCACTCCTGTTGTCATACACCGCTTATGCCAACACCAATTTTGCCACCACGGATAATGGCAGATTGGCAGGCGTGGTCAATGGGTCAAATGTACCGTCAGAGGCGACCACAGCGGAGGCGGTCGCCATGGCAAGCATGCCAAGCAATGCCATCATCAATAACAATCCCGCCATTCAAAAAGTAGGCGGTGAGGTTAGGATTTTTGGTGAGCAGCTGTTTCGTGGGGCTTTTGCCACAACCTCAGGCTCAACGTTCAATGACAGCTACGTCATCAATGTTGGCGACAATGTTCAAGTGCGTATGTGGGGCGCCTATCAATATGCGGCAACGATGACCGTAGATCCACAAGGCAATATCTTTTTGCCAAATGTCGGACCTGTGCGTATCGCTGGGGTGCAAAATGGACAACTCCAAAGCGTCGTGCAGTCAGCGATAGGGAGAATCTATCGCTCCAATGTGGGCGTGTATGCATCGTTAGAACAGGCTCAGCCTGTCAAGGTCTTTGTGACAGGGTTTGTCAATCAGCCGGGTTATTATGGCGGACTGGCTGCCGACAGCGTGTTGTCCTATCTAGATAGGGCAGGGGGTGTTGACCCAAAGCGTGGCAGTTATATTGACATACAGGTGCTCCGCGGTGGACAAGTGGTGCAAAAAATCAACCTGTATGATTTTCTCATCATGGGCAGACTGTCGCCATTTTCATTTAGAGATGGTGATGTCATCAATGTCGCTGCACAAAAACAGACGTTTAGTATCTCAGGTCGGGTACAAAATGAATACATCTTTGAATTTGGGGTGAATGACTTGACCGTCTCAGACGTGCTGGCTGTTGCCAATCCCTTGGCAGATGCCACCAACATCAGCATCACCAGAGCGTCAGGCAGAGCTCAGACTGCCGAATATTACACCCTAAATGAAGCCCGATCTGTTCCTGTGCAAAACGGCGATAAGCTAGTCGTGACCTCTGATCGTTATGCAGGGACGATTGCCGTGCAAGTAACAGGGGCACACAAAGGTAATGGGGCGGTGATTTTGCCTTATGGGGCAAGACTAAAAGATGTCATCGCACAGCTTGAACCTTCTAGCCTTGCCAATGTCAATAACCTGACCATTTATCGTGAGTCTGTCAAAGTAAAACAAAAAGAGTCCATCAATAGAGCTCTTGACCGCTTAGAGGAGATGACGTTATCCACACAGTCCACCACGAGAGAAGAGGCACAGCTTCGCACTGAAGATGCGAAGCTTGTGACACAGTTCATCGCGAAGGCTCGCTTGATTGAGCCAACAGGACGAATCGTGGTCGTGCCAAACTCATGGCAGGACATCATTTTGGAGCAGGGCGACATCATCCACATTCCAGAGCAGACATCGGTGATTACGGTCAATGGACAGGTTCGTAACCAAGGGGCACTGACCTTTAATGCCGATCTGACGGTGGGAGATTATATCGCCAAATCAGGTGGATTTGATGATAATGCCGATAAAGAACAAATCTTGGTGGTGCATCAAAATGGCGAATCTAACGTGGTCAATACGGCTTATCGCATTCAAGCAGGCGATGAGATCATGGTACTGCCTAAGGTTAAGACTCGCCGTGTTGAGATTGCCCGTGGTCTGTCGCAAATCATCTATCAAATTGCTGTGGCGACAGGTGTGATTGTTGGTCTGTAATGAGTGTTCGTTATACCAGTGCCACTAAGGGGATTATTTTAAATAACCCCTTGCTTGGTGCAGCACTTGGGGCAAGCATTGGCTATAAAGATAGCAATGCTCATGCCGTGGTGGCGTGGGGACAAAAACCCAGCCGCCATAAAGCGGTCGCTTTCGCCAAAACGCATCATCTGCCCATCTTGACGATAGAAGATGGGTTTTTGCACTCGCTGGTGGGTGGCACAAAGAGTGTCGGTGCAAGTTTCATCAAAGATGATGTGGGCGTGTACTTTGATTTGACGAGCCCCAATCGCCTACAAGACCTGATTGCGGACAGCATCGCCACTTGGGATGAGGACAAGGAGCATCGTGCCTGTGTGCTTATCCATAAACTCATCACACATCAGCTCTCTAAGTATAATCACACCACCCATGCCCCCAATCTGACCGCCTTGGCAAATAACGACAAGCCTCATATCCTCATCATCGATCAAGTGGTGGGCGATGCCTCCATTGCAGGGGCAGGTGCCAGTGCTGACGACTTTCATGCCATGCTTGCTCATGCCAAAAAAACGTATCCTAACGCCAATTTATGGATAAAGGCACACCCTGCGGGCAAGGGCTATTTTTGCTCAGATAACACGATCGCCCCTTTTTATCTCACCGAGCCGTGCAACCCCATTTTGCTGCTGGCTCAGGCTTGGGCGGTTTATACCGTAAGCTCACACATGGGTTTTGAGGCGCTCATGCTTGGCAAGCGGGTGCATAATTTTGGGGTGAACTGGTATGCAGGATTTGGCTTGACCGATGATGAGTACATCAAAGATAACCCCATTTATCAGGCGGTCAAGCATCATCATCAAAAGCTAAACATCACCACCGCCAGTCTGCACCAGCTTTTTTATGCCAGCTACATGAAGTACAGCCATTATGCCAATCCTGCCACAGGCAAGGCTTGTGATATTGAGGCGGTCATGGATTATCTGATGACCAATCGTGATTGGCAGGAGAGATTGAAGGGAGATTTGCTGGTCTATGAATTTAGTCGCTGGAAAGTGCGTTTTGTGCGTGGATTCTTGGGTTTTACCAAGACGCAATTGACCTTTAAAGAAAAAACCAAATGGCGACTTCTGCTGCCTGATAGCATGAATGCCAAACGCACCAAACGCGATGATGATGAGGTATTAAAACCCACCCTTGACTCTCATGATTATGTCACGTGGGGCAGGCAGTCCAAGAGGCTCTTGCAGGATAAGCTGGCTGATTATGGTCAGATGAACCCTTTGATTTGGTGCATGGAAGATGGGTTTATCCGCTCTAATGGTCTGGGGGCAACACTCATCGCCCCCTTATCGGTGGTGATGGATGATGTGGGGATTTATTTTGATGCCACCCAGCCCAGCCGCCTTGAACGCATTTTGAGCACCATTTGTCTGACCGATGACCAAAAGCAGCGCGCCAAAGCCTTGCATGAACTGATGCTCACCAAACGGGTCAGTAAATACAATGTCCCGACGCACAATCACGAATTTACCCATCAAATCAGCCATCTTAAAGCCAAAAATCGTCCCATTCGTCTAGTGGTGGGTCAAGTTGAGGATGACGCCTCGGTACAGCTGTGTGCTAGTGCCATCACCAAAAACAGCGAGCTACTGGCAAGAGTGCGAGCGGATTTCCCCCATGATGTCATCATTTATAAACCTCATCCTGATGTTGAGGCGGGTCTCCGTGCTGGCAAGGCGGACAATCATCATTTGGCAGATGTGGTGGCACATGATGTCGCCATGCCTGACTGCTTGGATGTGTGCGATGTGGTTCATACCATGAGCTCGCTCACGGGGTTTGAGGCATTGCTAAGGGCTAAGACGGTGGTGTGTTATGGACTGCCTTTTTATGCAGGCTTTGGGCTGACCCAAGATGTGAGGGAGGAGGGCAACACGCTCAAACAGCGTGCCCTAGACAGGCGTGCACGCCAAGATTTGCCTCCGCTTAGCCTTGATGATCTGATTTATGGCACGCTGGTGAGCTATCCGATGTATCATCTACCAGCAGGCATAGGACTTGCCACCCCTGAGGACGTCATTGATTATTTGTATGATGGCACTCACGCCCAAACACCCTCTTTTGTCAAAAAAATCTCTCATCAAACCAAGCGATGGATAAAAACCAAAGCCATGCAACTGCGTCAAATCGCCCTGCGATAAAAATTCACAAAATTGTGATACAATAGGTGAGCAATTCTTTTGCGTTTGAACCCATATCTGTTTCTCTTCGCTCTTTGTTGTCATTGGTATGTCTCTTACCCTAAAACGCCTGTTAGCTCATGATGATATTTTGTTATTACAAGGCAAAATGGGGCGGTTTTTTTGTCATTTTGCTACCTTTTTGATGAGTCAGGGCAAAAACGTTCATAAGATTAATTTTAATGCAGGTGACGCCCTGTTTTATTGTCATAAAGACAAGATGAGCAATTTTCGTGGACAGCAAAGCGAATTTGATGAATTTTTGACCCAACTGATTGACGAAAAACAACTCAAAGCGGTGGTGTGTTTTAATGATTGTCGCCCTTATCATGAGATAGCAAGGCAGGTCTGCCAGCGACTTGGCGTGGCTTTTTTCGTGTTTGAAGAGGGCTATCTTAGACCTGACTACATCACCTTAGAAGAGCACGGCATCAATGGCTATTCTCGCTTGGATTCAACACTCATTGACACCTTGCAGCAAGCCAACGACAAACCCGCGTTCACCGACAACCGTTTTTATCGGCTGTGTGTGGCGAGCGTGGTGTATTACGTAGCGGTCTTCTTGGGGCGATGGCGTTATCCTCATTATGAGCATTACCGCGGCTTATCGGTGTGGGCAGAAGCATGGGCATGGCTCAAAGCCCCCATCAGAAAAGCCATGCGTTATCTGCCTGATAAGAGACTTCAAAAGAAGCTGGTGGGACAAAAAAACTTCTATCTAGTCAGTTTGCAAGTCCATAATGACTCGCAAATCAGCCATCATAGTGACTATGGGGATGTGCGTGATTTCATCAAAGAGGTCATGGTAAGTTTTGCCAATCATGCACCGCAAGGGACGAGCCTACTTTTTAAACATCATCCCTTAGACCGTGGACATCGTGATTATACCCATCTCATCCATCAGCTGTCGCATCAGCTAAACCTCATGGGACGAGTGTATTATGGCTGCGACTTACACTTGCCGAGCCTCATGCGAGCTAGTATTGGCATGATTACGGTGAACAGCACCACCGCCTTACAGTCCATTTACCATCAAAAACCCACCAAAATCATGGGGCGAGCCCTGTATGATGTGGCAGGTCTGACCGATCAGCAGCCCTTAGATGAGTTCTGGACAAATCCCACCCCGCCCGATCGTGAATTTTATCTAAAATTCAGAGAGTATCTGATAGAGCAGACACAGCTCAATGGCTCATTTTATGGCAAAGCGCCATGGGAGCTTGATAAGTTTTATGAAAATTTGGCAAATACTGTCATACCCCAACAGACCAAATAGCACCCTTACATTTATCGCCTTGCCATCAAGCCCTGCACCAACAAACACCCAATCGCGAGCCAAATCAGCCCAAAAGTGCCTAGCATGGAGGGACTAAATGATTCCTGCAAGAAAGTGATGGCAACCACAAACAATAGAGCAGGTTCAAGGTAGCTTAGAAGCCCAAAGAGAGTGTTTGGCAACAGACGGTTGGCTTCTAGGTTGCTTTTTAGAGCCACGATACTAATCACGCCAAGCCCCACCACTTTCATGAATAACACCCCAGAGCCTAGCGTCGCCCATAACGCATTCGTGTCATGCACCATCAGCCAATACAGACAAAAGGGGGCGATGATAGACGTATCAGCAAACAGCCCTGCCAATGCACCCACGCCCTGCCGACGACGAATCACATAATAGATGGGATAGGTAAGACACACCCATAAGGTAGCAACACCAATCTCCCCTAGGCGAATAAACTCACCAACAGCACCTAGCCCAGCGAGGACGACCGCCAGTTTTTGTAACCTGCTCAGCTTCTCTCCACTGACAAAGCCGATTGCCACCATCACCAGCGGAAACAAAAAATAACCCATGGACACTTGCACGCCCAAGCCATTTAAAGGGGCGTACATAAAAAGCCATAATTGACTGGCGAAAATCGGCGTAGGCAGGATGAGCAGCAGACAGTCCTTGATGGTTTTTGTGTTTTTCTGGATAACAGAGGCAATCTCACGCAGCGTACTGTTTAGGGTGTTGGTTGTCAATAACAGCCCCATCAAACACAGCCACATCATGACCATTCGCCATAAGAACACGCCACTGCCTGAAAGAGGGTCAAGCCATTTGCCATAAGCGTACAACACGCCAAATAAGACATTAGAGAGGATGGCAAATAACACTCCTGCCAGTATGGGGGTTTGCTGCGTGATAAGAGTTTTGGGTAGGGTTGGTGCAATCATAAGATGGTCAAATTTATTTACAATTGAATGCATATTGTAAAGAAAAATGATGATAATATTTTTCAAATTTTAAATGACTAATGAGAAAATTTTGCAAAATAACATCATTTTTGATAAGATTTATTAAAAATCATCAAAAACTTATCCTATGACAGAAATCCACACGACAACAGAGCTTGATGACACGGATAAACGCATCTTAAACCTGCTCCAAGAGGACGCCACCACCCCGCTCAAAGTCATCGCCCAAAGGGTGCATGTCTCTACCGCCACCGCCCAAAGACGCATTGCCTATTTAACAGAGCAGCGTATCATTGATCGTCAAGTTGCCATCATCAATCCTGATAAGGTGGGCTATGGCTTGACAGCACTGGTGATGATAAAAATGGCACACTCAAACACGACCATGCAACATCGTTTTGAGAGACTGATTGCCAATCAACCGCAGGTGGTCAGCTGTTATGAAATCTCTGGCGATTATGATTTTGCCCTGTTGATTCATAGTAAAAGCATGCAGGAATATCATCAGTTTAGTCGCACACTGCTCACCGCTGATAATAATGTCATGCATTTTAACAGCCAGTTTGTGATGAATTTTGTCAAATCAGGGACGAAGATTGAGCTACAATGACAAGCACCGAACAAAGCCATGTATTTTTATCACAAAAACTGTTATAATTTAGCGTTTTATCTCATCTATTTTTAGCCAAATCATGACCGACCTAACCCACATTCGTAATTTTTCCATCATCCCCCACATTGACCACGGCAAATCCACCTTGGCTGACCGGTTTATTCAG
>JBHCFR010000199.1:0-2791 GCA_041801945.1 Moraxella sp.
GCCGAAGTCTCTGCCGTTACGCCTGACCGACTAACCCTAGAAGTCAAAAATAAAATCATGGTCGGTGATGAGATTGAAATTATGACGCCAAAAGGCAATCTTAATTATCAACTGACTGAAATGTGGGATAAAAAAGGAAATCCGATTGATGAGGCATTAGGTTCAGGTTGGGTGTGTCAAATCACTAATCCATTTAAGGATTTGGGTGAAGATGTCTTGCAATTTGCCCTAATTATGAAAAGTGTTGATGAAGTTATTTATACTTGATTAAGGAATCTGATGAATCTTACAAATAAAAATGTAGCTCTATTTATAGATGCTGACAATGCCCCTGCCAAAAAGATTGAGTTTATTTTAAGCGAGCTAGCAAAATTTGGCACAATTAATATACGTAAAATTTATGGAGACTGGAAAAGTGATGGTCTGCAAGGTTGGGAGAGTATTTTACTGGAATATGCCTTGCAGCCTATTCAGCAATTTGCCTATACTAAATCTAAAAATGCTACTGATATGGCAATGACTATTGATGTAATGGATATTTTGCATAGTAACAAAGCGGATGTATTTTGCATTGTATCATCAGACAGTGATTTCACACCATTGGTTATGCGAGTACGTAGCGAGGGCAAAATTGTCATTGGCTTTGGTGAACAAAAAACGCCAAAGCCACTTGTACAAGCATGCTCAAGTTTTTTGTATCTAGATGGCAAAGACACTAATCAGAATCACACAGGTATTTCAAAAAAATCAGGTCATGAACTCAAACAAGACACCAAGCTTATGAATTTACTGCGTCATGCTATTTCGGAGGCTCAAGATGAACACGGTTGGGCATTATTATCAGCAGTTGGTGGTATTATTAAAAATCAATCATCATTTGATAGTAAAAACTATGGCTATCGACAATTAAGTGACTTGGTAAAAGCGATTGACTTGTTTGAAATTCAACTAAACGGCAGTCATTACAGCATTAAAGATAAAAAAACATCTAAAAATACGGTATAAAACCTTGGGATAGTAGTACTTAAAATGCCACTTAATTTTACCAACTGAAATACCCACCGTTAATCCTTTTGAATTGACATAAGCATGCAACAAAAAATCTACCACTACCAAGCCCTATACCGCGAATGGCTTGCCCTACAAGCCGATAATGACAAACTTATGGCAAGTCTGCACCATCAAAACGCCATTACGGACGAATTATCCGCCTTTTACTTTAATCATCATGGGCAATCTGACTGGCAACGCTATTACGAAGCCTTAGAAAATGGGGCAGAATGCGATTTGACCACAGACGGCGAATATAGCGTGATGAGCCAAGATACATTATGGGATATGTTTTGTGATGAGCGGGCATTTTATGAACAGCTTGCCAAGTTTGCCCAAAATAGACTTCACAAGTTAAACAAATAAATAATAATTTATCAAAAACCCATGGCACTAAAAATCACCACCGACTGTATCAACTGCGACATCTGCGAGCCAGAATGTCCCAACGATGCCATCAGCTACGACCAAAAAGGTCAAAAAACCTATGTCATCAACCCCGACCTATGCACCGAGTGCGTGGGCTTTTATGACGAGCCGACTTGCGATAAGGTCTGCCCGATTGACTGTATCATCAAAGACCCCGAGCGTGTCGAGACAGATGACGAGCTGCTTGATAAATACAAAAAAATTTGGAATAAATAGGGCGTGTTGACATTTCACACGCTTTAAGAAAAAATGTTGAAAAATAGGCTTTTGGTTGTGCTTTTGGTGAAAAATAAGCTAAATCTTGCCTTTTGTCGTTAAAGCTATTTTAACAAGCTTGCCAATATTATCATATTGGCTGCATTTATTGCCTAAAAAGGCTTAATAATTTTCTAAATTTTTCACTCAAATTGAAATGTCAACACGCCCTAAAAAATGCATAATTTTATCAAGTTGTTTTTGTGCAATCAAGCTATTTATGGGCAAGGCACCAACACCGCCCATAAGTTACATCAACGCCCATCAGACAAACAATTATGACAGGCATAACACCATAACATAACAACCCACTTAAGTTTGCAAAAGCAAAAACGTTATGAAGGCAGGCTCTACAACCTAGGACGCTTTATATTCATCAAACAGCTGAGTGATGGCTTGTTTGTCAAAATGATAGCTTGTGCCACAAAAACCACAGCCCAACGACAGCTGACCACCTGCTTCATGCGCGGCGCGCAGGGCTTCTTCTTGACCAAGCTGCAAGACGGCGGCGGCGGATTTTTCTTGTGAGCAGGTGCAACCAAACTGCAAGGCAGTGGATTCTGGCAGCACGACCTGCTCTTCGTGATATAAGCGATAAAGTATCTCGGAGGCGGGCAGCTGCGTCAGCTCATCGTCTTTTAGGGTGCCAGTTAAGATGTTTAGGCGGTTCCACAAATCTGGATCGTCATCGCGGTCGGCTTGCGTTTGCGGTAATAGTTGCACAAGCAATCCTGCCGCCACATCATCGGTGGTGGCAAGCTTGATGAGTGTTGGGATTTGCGCGGATTGTTTTTGATAATGTGCCAAGCACTCGGACAAATCATCACTCACGCGCTCCACAATGCCTTGATAAGAGTCGCCTTGGTCTGGGTGAATGCTGATAAACAAAACGCCATCGGCGTACGCAAACGCCTCTTGGCTTGTGGTGGCGGATGTCCAAACCTCATCGTCTTCAAAATCAGCCAGCGCACGCACGCACCCCAAATGGTCACATTCTGCCATTGCCCAGCGCAGTGCGCCATGAGCTGATTGCAATTGAATGGACAGGCGCCCATCA
>JBHCFR010000200.1:0-3409 GCA_041801945.1 Moraxella sp.
AAAACTTGTTTTTGGTCAAAAATGGCGAGCTGCACACCCCTGATTTGGCAGGCGGTGCGTTAGATGGCATCACTCGCAGAACCATCATTCAATTTGCTCATGATTTGGGCATTAAAGTCATAGAGCGTCGCATTACTCGTGATGAATTTTATCTGGCTGATGAGATTTTTATGACAGGCACGGCTGCCGAAGTGACCCCCATTCGTGAATATGACGATCGCATTATTGGACGTGGCGGACGTGGAGAACTCACAGAAAAACTTCAAACGTTGTATTTTGACGTTGTTCAAGGTCGTAACGAGCAGTATAAACACTGGCTGTCTTTTGTTGATGAATGATGGCGTGCCATAGCCAACACCCCAAATCCTCAAAATAAAAATTTGAGGATTTTTTTTTAGTTTTTCAACATCTCTTTTTGTATAAGAAATCAACAAATATCGTGTTGTGTGATTTTTTCAAAAAAATTATAGATTAGTGCTTGCAAATAATAATGGTTCTTGCTAATATACTACTAAGCAATAAGGATAACCGTTCTTATTTTCGTTTGAAATAGCCAATTCTAACCATATTTGCTAGGGATGTTGCCATGTATGTTTGTATTTGCCATGACGTGAAAGATTCTCAGATTAAGACAGCCATGCTGCAAGGCGTGGATGACATGGAATCACTACAACGTGAACTTTTGGTGGGGACATGTTGTGGTTGTTGCGTGCCTATGGTTCAAGATTTGGTGGATGAGCACCAAGCCAAATACACGGTAATAGATGCCATGGCGGTATGATGCTAATTGTAACCAAAGAGTAAATTTATTTCTTAAATATTAACCAAAAATACAGGGATTGGTATTTGTTCATACATGTTTATACATGCCCTTGATTTATACTGATTTTTATTTGCAATAATAGGTTATCAAGTTTTGCTTTTTGACTTTTTAAAATCAATAAAAAAATAAAAATAAAATCAAAAGCTTAACCCATCCGCCCAATCTGCTTTCCTCCAATTCACCTAAGAGTCACTCTTAGGTGAAAATCTTTTTATTATAATAGCCATTCTTATAGCGTAAGTCGTTCGCAGTTCATTTATCATACATTCTATGCCTTGTCATTGATGTGCTTTATGTTATGATGTTCATTACTTTACCAACAAGAACAGGATAGCAGCGATGAAAGCATCTCAAAAAGTCATTGACTATTTAAATTTTCTATTGGCAGGCGAACTTGGTGCACGCGATCAATATTTTATTCATTCGCAAATGTACGCCGAATGGGAGCTTGGCAAGTTGCATGATCGCATTTATCACGAGATGGAAGATGAGACCTTGCATGCTCGCCTTATCATCAATCGCATCATCATGCTTGGCGGCACACCAAACATGCAAGTAGGGCAGATTCATATCGGTACAGATGTACCTAGTATGTTGCAAGCTGACCTTGATTTAGAATACGCTGTACAAGACCACCTAAAAGAGGGTATTGCTCTTTGTGAGGCTGAACGTGATTATGTGACTCGTGACATGCTTGTACGTCAGCTTGAAGACACAGAACAAGACCATGCACATTGGCTAGAAAAGCAGCTTCGCTTGATTGACTTGATGGGTCTGCAAAATTATCTACAAAGCCAAACTGCCGAGCCAACTGTATCTACTGTTGGGCATTAGTGCTGATTAATCGGGCGGTTAGCTCATCACAGAGCACAGTTATGCTGAGTTAAAAGCTCGATTATAAAGTTCGATGGCATTTTAATTAAATCAGTTAAAAGGTATGATTATGAAAGGTGATAAAGACGTCATTCGTCAATTAAATCTGGTACTCGGTCAGTCCCTCATTGCCATTAATCAGTATTTTTTACACGCACGTATTGTGAAAAACTGGGGCATAGAAGAATTAAACGAGTCATTTTACAAGCAGTCTATTCGTGAAATGAAGTGGTCGGATGAGCTGATTGAACGTATTTTGTTATTAGAAGGATTGCCAAACCTCCAAGATTTAGGCAAACTAATGATAGGCGAGGGTGTGGAGGAAATTCTATCTTGTGATTTACGTCTTGAAAAACGTAAACACGACGTTTTGGTCGAGGCAATTGAGCTGTGTACCCAAAAGCGGGATTTCGTCTCTCGTGAATTACTCATCAAACTCAAAGAAGGCAATGAGGAGTATGAAGACTGGCTAGAAACCCAACAAGAAAAAATTGAAAATATTGGGATTGAAAACTACATTCAGCTGCATTCTGCCGATTAATAGCAAAAAAAGGACAAATTAAAATTTGTCCTCTTTAGTAATACAGGTTTAGCAATATAGGCAATGATGCTCAGCTAAAAATCGCTTATGCTTAAAAATTATAGGTCAGACCTGCATTCACACCAATATCCATATCATCATCAGTGAGAGGGCTGTCTTTTTGAGTGGATGACAACCATTCAGCTTTGGCATGAGTGAAGATGCCAACATGGTCGGTAAGCTTGTACTGACCGCTGATTGACACGAAAGGAGCGTAGCTTGATTTGGCTTCATAGACATCAACACCTGTTTTGGCACTTTCAGCCTCCGAGACGCCAAAATAATACTGATTATAATCTTGACTGTACCAATTCACGCCAAATTTAGGATAAACGGTCAGCGTATCATCAGCAAACACAAACCTGCTGCGATGAGCGATTGACGCTGTTTGCCCTCCGCTTCTATCCATCATGTCTGTACCCGCCTTAATCTCAAAACCGCCAATCGGTGTAATACGCATATAACTCAAAACAAGATTGGCACTCGATTTGCGTTCATCTAAGCCTTTGAGTGAATCCATGACGGCGTCATCTGGCTTAAAGTTGCGACGCTCATAATTAATCCCTGTACGAAACCAGTTTTCGTCATCTTTATAAGCATAAAAGCCTGCCTCAATACCTTCTATGTAAAAGTAATCACTGTCATAGCTTGCAAATGGCACGACACCCACTTTATCATCAATCGCATAAGCGGCTGATCCAGCACTGGCAAGCACACCAATATTTAGACCGTCAAGATAAGCTTTGTCTGTTTTTTGATGATCTGATTCGTCAGCATAAGCAGATAAAGTGAGCAGGGAAGTTAAAGACAGGATAAGCCAAGACCGTTTCATAAGAATTTCACCGTAAATAAAAATAGCTTTATTATAAAGCAAAAACACCAAACTTGGGAAAGTAATTTTCATCATCAAGAGCAATAATTATTCATTGGATATGGCAAAACCGCCCAAATCGGTGAATTTGACCATATTTCATGAGCTACCCAACCATCCAATAAACTGTAAAGACAACTTCGCATAATGTACCCATTGGTTATGTTAAGCCCCTAAGCCCCTGCTTGGGGGCGTAATAACGCCATGCGATAATATCCCTCGCATGGCGTTATTTATACATAATGTGGGATTATGCGATGTT
>JBHCFR010000201.1:0-2585 GCA_041801945.1 Moraxella sp.
ATGGCGGAGGGTGCCAAGCGTGAAACGGTTGAAGAGGCGGACGGCGTGGCGGTGGACTTAAAGCTCTACGCCCTGTTTGATTTGCCAAATTTGGGACAAATTCACGCCATGTATCTTGCCAACTTACACGATGGTAACTTTGGCGTCGGTCCTGAAAGCCTAGAATGCGGGCTGTTCTCTCCTGATGAGATAGACATGCAGGCACTTGCCTTTGAGACGGTCAAGCAGACAATAGAGCATTACCTCAAAGACAAAGCCGCTCTTGAAAAACAGGGCAAAAACAGCCATGACTTTAAAAACTACCCACTTCACGAGCTTTGTTTGCTGCATAAGCGAAGCTAATCGGTTGCCCGATGAAGGTTTTTGGAATGCTTATTCAATGAAATTTTAACAACCAATGATGACAAAGGTTGCCAAACTCATCACAAATCTTTTTGCAAAATCAAGGCGTCCATCTTGCCCCATTCATCCTTATAATACCCCGTCCGCACGTCTATCTGATAAAACCCATGTTTTTCATACAAGCGTAAGGCACTCACATTATCCGCTCTGACCTCCAAGAGTATGCGTGTCACGCCTTTTGCCCGACATCGCCTGTCAAGCTCATCAAGCAGCCCCCAAGCCACGCCTTTTTTTTGGTAATCGCCATGCGTGGCAATCCGCAGCACTTCTGCCACCTCAAAGACCATCTGATAAATGCAATAACCCGCCACTTCTTCGGCGTCATCATCCATCTTCGCCGTCAGCACGCCCGCCCCAAACTGTGTCAAGACCGAACGCACCGTCAGGCCATCCCAAGCATCATCAAACATCTGACTCTCTATCTTTGCGATATCGGCAAGGTGCCCTGAGGCTTGGGCGGATTGGGCATCCTCAAAATTAGAAAAAACCATCATAAAAAGTTGCATGATAACAAGGCTAAATATGGTATGATAACAGAGCCATTTGATTTTAAAAAGAGACATTTATGAAAAAAAATCCAACGTGGAACGATCCCAATGCTCACGATGAAGCCAACAAATACCAAAATCCCATTCCAAGCCGTCTACTCATCTTACAAACCGTCGCCCAAATGAACAATGATGGCAAACCTGCCACGATGGAGAGCTTGGGTGATTTTTTTGGGCTGTTGGGTGACGAGGAGCGATTTTTTGCCCTAACCAATCGCCTAAAAGCCATGCTCAGAGACAACCAACTAGAACGCATGGATGGCATTCATTTTAGCATCTCGCCCCTGCCGAATTCTGTGGTGGGCGTGGTCATGAGTAACGCGAAGGGCTTTGGCTTTTTGGCATTAGAGGACATGCCTGATTTGTTCATTCATGAAAGACAGATGCGTATCGTCTTTGATGGTGATAAGGTAGAAGCGGTCGCCACACAGTTTAAGGGCAAAGAAGAAGCACGCATCTTAAAAGTACTAAGCCGTGCCACCACTGAGTTTGTGGGCAAGCTTGATAGCGATGACGACGGCTACTTTATCCAGCTTTCAGGGACGAACGCTCATCAGCCCATCAGCGTCACCGATGAGAATGTCGCTGACATGAAGGCTGATGTCGGCGAGAGCGTGAAGGTCGCTCTAATTGATGAACCCACCTACCAAGAATACGCCACAGGTAAGATTACCGAGGTGCTAGCCCACTTAAATGACCGTGAACTCATCATTGAAACCACGCTCATGAACCACGCCATTCCCCATGAGTTTAGCACTGCAACCCTTGAACAAGCCAATGCCTATGGCGAACCTACCGACGATGACATGGCTGGGCGAGTGGACTTGCGACAGCTGCCTCTCATCACCATAGATGGAGAGGATGCCCGAGACTTTGATGATGCGGTCTATGCCCAAAAACGCTCAGGCGGTCATTATCGCGTCATTGTGGCGATAGCAGACGTCAGTCATTATGTCACGCCAGAGTCTGCCCTTGATGTGGATGCTTATGAACGTGGCACGAGCGTGTATTTTCCTCATCGTGTCATTCCCATGTTGCCAGAGGTGCTGTCTAATGGTCTTTGCTCCCTAAATCCCAAGGTGGACAGGCTGTGTATGGTCGCTGACATCAACATATCAAAGGCAGGTAAAGTGACAAGCTACGAGTTCTATCCTGCCGTCATGCACTCACAGGCAAGACTCACTTACAACCAAGTCAATGCTTACTTTAATGACCCCACCAATGAAACCTTGCCAGATGACTTAGTAAAAAATGCTCAGGTCATGAAGTCGGTGGATACGCTATATCAGCTTTATCAAGTGCTGGACAAGAGACGCGAGGAGCGTGGTGCGATGGCATTTGAGACGGCAGAGAGCTACATCGTCTTTGGTGAAGATGGTGACATCACAGACATCAAAAAACGCACTCGTGGCGATGCTCACAAGCTCATAGAAGAGATGATGCTGCTTGCCAATACCTGTGCTGCAAACTTTGCTCTAAAACATGATTTGCCCGTCTTGTATCGCAATCACGACAAGCCCAGTGACGAGAAATCCGCCAAACTCTCAGAATACGTCAAATCCTTTGGTTTATCTTTCCCCGTAGAGTCGCCCACACATGCTGATTATCAGCGTATCATCAAGGCCACCCAAGGGC
>JBHCFR010000202.1:0-4090 GCA_041801945.1 Moraxella sp.
GGCAGTTGATGTCAGTGGCGACATAAACAACCGCCCGCTCCTCCTTGGCAGGATAGATGGTGAGTGTCTTCTCCTCTAAGCTGGTCAAAGTATGGCGATTTTTGATGATCTCAAAAGCCGTGTCTGACCCCACAAGTTTGCCATCTTTTATCACGCTGATGTCGCCGCCAATGACATAACGAGCGTCATCGCTGACCAAAAAACGGATGTTGTTTTGTGAGACTGCCCACAACAAGCCTTTGACACTGGTATGAAAAAACACCGTATCAGAGGTAACCAAGGGCAGGGATGTCATGTTGGCAAGTAGTGCAGCTTTGTGCTCCTGAGATACTGGTGTGCCCAGAGATTCGTGACGGATGACATCAGAGCTGATAGGGTGGATGGGACTAGGGTTTGATTCAACAACACCATGAATCAGATAGCGAGCATCTGACGTGATGAGAAAGGATTCGCCCGTTGTGAGTGTGACCATAAAAAGTTCTGCCACGCCTGTGGGCTTGACATCCAGCACCCCTGTTGTCAGTCCGATTTGGCTTAGGGTTTCTTTGATGAGATGCTCACGACCGATGACATCAGCCGCGATTGAGGATGAAAAACTGAGCATACCAACCGACAAAGACACCACGCCAATGCCAAGCCTTAGTATCAAGACAGACAGAGCGTTAAGGAGTTTTGTGGTATTTTTAGCAGATTTTATCATCCATGATCACCCAAAAGATACTAGAAAGCGATGTTTAGGAACAATTCTTAGAAACGATGCTTGATTGCTGATTGGCATACGCAAAGCCTTACTTTGTTAATACCAACAATACTTCATCATCGCCCATTTTTTTATGAATATTTAAATTCCAAGCAGGTCAATGAATCTTGCCAATTCGCTCTCACCCTTGGCGGTGAGCTTGACCCTGTGCGTTAGACTTAGACAGGGTTTTATGAGTCCTCGATGGATAAGCTCATCGGCAACCCCTGTTTCTACCAAATCCCCAAAACGTACAGGCTCGTTGGGGTTAGCGGCAATCAGCATCATGGCGGACAATAAAGACAACTCCAAATCCAGCTTAGGACTGATGTTATCAGGATGAAGTGGCAAGGCGACATCTGATTCATCTTCACCAAGCACGCCATCATCACCATATGGCGGGGGTATCTTGCCAACTTCTTTGATGACATCAAGCACATAGCCGTCACTGCTTGTCTTGTTTTGGGTGATTTTTTCAATGCGAATGCGGTGCAGCCACTCATCACCCAAATCAAACCAACAGTATAGATAGTCTTTTTCGGATAAATGCAGCTCATCTAGCGTGGTGCTTGTGGGATACGTCTTATTTTTTGCCAAAAATGTTTCGTCTTCTAACTGTTCACTACTAGGCAATAAAACATGTTCATGACACTCATTAAACAGCTTATTAAAACTGTCCATCTTGGTGCGGCTGATAAAAAACTGCCAAAGATGTTCATCACGGCGGTGAAACAGATGAAAAATCTCTTGGTGCAATTCATCAAAGCGAATATTTCCCGAAACTTCCACGACACGGTGTAGCTCATTGATGGGATAATGCGGTTCTACCAAGGAAATTTTTAGACGGTAACTGTTCATCCCTATTCCTGTTTGTTTGAAATATCACCAATCACGCTTTAACAATCATTTGACAGTCAGCCGACCTCTATTGTTGGCATCATCATCAAACAAACGCTTTATCTGTGATTGTCTTGTCATTTGCTTTGGCATAGCACCATGAGTAAGCTGATATCAAAGGCTTATATCGCTCACCGCCCATGATTTGTGTATTATTGCTTAGGTATCAATGTCGGCATTTAAGGCATTTTCTTCAATAAATATCCGTCTTGGTTCAACCTCATCGCCCATCAAGCAGTTGAATAAATGATCGGCGGCGATGGCATCTTCTATCGTGATTTTTAGCATGTTACGATTCTCTGGATCCATGGTGGTCTCCCAGAGCTGATCCGCATTCATCTCGCCAAGTCCCTTATAACGCTGAATGGTCAAGCCACGACGTGCATCCGCCATGAACTGCTCCCACAAGTGGTCAAAATCTTTGACAGCAAAGTCCTTATCGCCACGCCTGATAAAGCTCTCATCGCTCAGTAGCGTATTCCAAGTACCAGAGAGTTGTAGCAGCTTGGCATATTCTCCTGAACCGATAAACAAAGGGTCAAGCGTATAGTGCTGAGGCAGCTGATGGACAAAAATGGTGATTTTGGGTAGGAAAATCTCGGCATTCTCATCACCTCCCAAAGGTTCAAGACTGATTTGTGGCGAGAGCTCACTTGCTTTTTCGTTTAGGACAGCCAAGAGCTTATCCGCCCATGCTTGCAAGGCTGTTTTGTCTTTTAGCATCTCACTGTCTAATTTTGGCACAAAGGTCAAGGCATCAAGCAGACTGATTGGGTATTTTTGACTTAGGCGATTTTTGGTGTTCTGAGCCAGACCATAATCATTTAACAGGCTCTCTAATGCCACCCCACGAATGGCAGGGGTCTCTTTATTTAAAAATAGCTGATTGTCATCAATCGTGGAGGATAAAAGATAGGATTTTAGTGCATCGTTGTCTTTGAGATACAGCTCTTGTTTGCCTTTTTTGACCTTATATAAAGGGGGCTGAGCGATGTAGATGTGCCCCCGCTCAATGAGTTCTGGCGTTTGACGGAAAAAGAAGGTCAATAAGAGCGTGCGAATGTGAGAACCATCCACATCGGCATCGGTCATGATGATGATTTTGTGATAACGGAGCTTATCAGGGTTATATTCATCTTTGCCAATGCCTGTGCCAAGGGCGGTGATGAGCGTTCCTACCTCAGCAGATGACAGCATTTTGTCAAAGCGGGCACGCTCGACATTTAGAATTTTTCCTTTTAAGGGTAAAATCGCTTGTGTCTTACGACTGCGTCCCTGTTTGGCACTACCCCCTGCTGAGTCGCCCTCCACCAGATACAACTCGGATAAAGCAGGGTCTTTTTCTTGACAGTCGGCAAGCTTACCGGGTAATCCTGCGATGTCAAGCGTGGTTTTACGTCTTGTCATCTCCCGAGCCTTACGAGCTGCCTCTCTTGCTCTGGCGGCATCTAGGATTTTACCGACAATCGCCTTGGCAGAGGCTGGATTTTCTAGTAAAAATTCAGAGAGTTTTTCGTGCATGGCTGTCTCAACCGCCGATTTTACTTCGCTAGACACGAGCTTATCTTTGGTCTGGGAGCTAAATTTGGGGTCAGGCACCTTCACCGACACAATAGCCACCAAACCCTCTCTGGCGTCATCGCCTGTGACTTGTACTTTTTCTTTTTTGGTGATGTTTTCACTGTCCATGTAAGTGTTTAGACAACGGGTCAATGCCGAACGAAACCCTGATAAATGCGTGCCGCCATCTCGCTGCGGGATGTTATTGGTAAAGCACAACACTTTTTCATTATAACTGTCCGACCATTGTAAGGCGACTTCTACACCAATACCATCCGTACTTTGGGCGGTAAAATGAAAAATGTCATTTAGGGTTTGTTTGCCATCATTAATGTATTCAACGAATTCGCCAAGCCCGCCTTTGTGCTCAAAAATGTTTTGCGTGCCATCTCTCTCATCCGTCAGCACAATGCGGACGCCTGAATTTAAAAATGACAATTCACGCAAACGCTTGGCAAGAATGTCATGATCAAAAATCGTCCCTGTAAAAATCTCATCACTGGGATAAAAACGCACCTGCGTGCCTTTTTTATTGGTCGCTTCAAGTCGTTTTAGTGGGTAGTCAGGTACGCCGTCCGTATAGTCCTGAGTGTGCGTATGGCCGTCTCGCCAGATGGTTAAGGTTAGCTTCTTGGATAAGGCATTGACCACCGAGACACCCACGCCGTGTAGTCCGCCTGAGACTTTATAGTTATTATCATCAAATTTACCACCTGCGTGCAATACCGTCATGATGACCTCTGCTGCCGACACACCCTCCTCGGGATGAATGTCCACAGGAATGCCACGACCATTATCAGCGACCGACACCGACTCATCAGCGTGGATGGTGACCAATACTTCATCACAATGTCCAGCCAGTGCTTCATCAATGGCATTATCCACCACCTCAAA